>DATEND010000472.1:0-9240 GCA_035275245.1 Candidatus Eiseniibacteriota bacterium | reverse complement strand
GCCAGGTAGGCCGCCGCAGGCGCTTCCGGCTCGAGCGGATAGCCCGAGACCACCGCCTGATAGGAGCCCGTCGCGTCCGCCTTCCGGCCCAGGGCATCGAGGCAGCGCGCGACGCGGTACTGCGCGCTCGCCGCAACCGAGTGCTGGAAGTAGGTCGTGAGGACGCGGTTCAGCTCGAGGATCGCTTCCTGATACTGGCCGCGCGTCGCGAGGACGTCGCCGATCAAGAACTGCGCGCGCGCCGCCTGGTCCGTTCCAGGCCGGCGTTCGACGATCCCATGGAAGAGCGCGAGCGCCGAGTCGGCGTGGCCTGCGAGGAGTGTCGCGCCCGCGGCGCGGATCTCGGCTTCGCCGACGACGGCCGGGTCCTTGGCCTTCGTCGCAGCGCGCGTGAACTCTTCGGCCGCGCTCCGGTAGTCCTTCGCGCGGAGGAAGGCGTCGGCCTTCCCGAGCAGTGCTACGTCGCGAAGCGGCGAGTTCGGATACCGGTCGGAAACCTCCTGGAACGAGGCCGCGGACTGAAGCACCGCGCCCAGGCTCCGGTGACAGAGCCCGCGAAGGTAGGCCGCCGCGGCGCCGCCGCCCGGCTTCGCGCCGATCAGGGCCAACGCGTCCGCCGGCTTCTGCGTCAGGTAGAGCACCGTCGCGCGCGCCAGCGTGGCGCGGGCGTCGTTCGCGTACCAGGGGCGTCCCGCCAGGAGCGCCGTCAGATGCTTTTGCGCCGCCACCGCCTCGTTGCGGCGAATGCAGTTCCACGCCTGGGCCAGCTTTGCTTCGCCCTGGAGCGGGCTCTCGGGGAAGCGGTTCACCCAGTCGTTCCACGCGTTCATCGCGTCGCGATCCGCCCCCGTTGCTTCGGTGGCAAGGATCGATTGGAACATCGCGTCGTCGGCGAAGGGACTCTTTCCGAGCTTGTCGGTGACGCCGCGGAATTCCGCCGCCGCGCGCGCGTTCTCGCCTCGGTCGAACATGATCTCGGCCGAGAGGTACCGGGCCGCCGCCTCGTCATCCTTCGACTTGGCGCCGCGCGCCGACTGGGTCGCGAGCCGCTCCGCTTCTTCCAGCGCGGCCACGCGCTCGGCGTCCCGCATCACGCGCGCCCCCTCGAACGCCATCCCTGCGTCCTTCACCGGGGTCGCCGGCTGATCCTTCGCCCATGCCGGCGTGGCCGGCCCGCCCGTGCCGATTCCCGCCAGAACGAGGATTCCGGCCACAGTGGCGAAGCGCGCCTTCCGGCGCGCCCCGCTCTTCGTCGTCGTCTCCATAGTCCGCTGCGTCATGGCCCTTGCCCCCGCTCGCTTACTGGACCGGAATGACCGGCACTTCGCCTTGCGGGCCGCCCGTCGAGATCGTCACCGCGTGAACGCGGCTTTCGATCACGCGGCCGTCCGCATCGTTGACCACGAGGCGGTACCGGTACTCGCCGTCGGCGAGCGGAAGTCCCGTCTCATCCTTGCCGTCCCACTGAATGTGCGCCGGCGGCTGACCCTTGCCGCCGAAGCTGCGGACGACCTCGTCCGCCTTGTTCAGGATGTCGAGCTTCCATGACTCGAGCTCGGCCTTGGTCCGCGCGTTCAGGTCGATCTTGGTCACCGCGCGCTCGCCGGTCGGCGAGAAGATCTCCGGCTCGGCCTTCGCCTTGGCGAAGAATCCGCCGAAGCGGTACGTGAGTCCGACGCGGTGCGTCAGCCCGAGCGGGTGATCCATGACCCCGTAGTCGAACTGGTAATTTCCCGCGAACCGATAGGACATGCCGCCGCCGGGGTTCTGGTCGTCGAGTCCCACGCGGAGCGCGAACGCCGGCTGCACCCAGTACTCCGAGCCGCCGCGGAACCGGATTCCGGGACCCTGCGACTGGTCGACCTCGGCCGTGAGAAGGCCGCGGCCGCGAAGCACGGTCGCCGAGAACCCGCCGCGGAATTCGATCGGGTAGGTCTCCTTCGTGTCGCGGAGCGTCAGATTCGGGCCGCCCACGTTCAGGATCGACGCGCCCACGCGTACGGTCGGCGTCACGTTCATGACCGCGCCCACGTCGAAGCCGACGCCCGTTCCGGAGAAGTCCTCGACGGACTGCGTGATCAGCTTCACGTTCGTTCCGAGCGCGAACTTCGGCGTGATGTTTCGGGACATCGTAAAGAGGTAGGCCGTCTCGACCTCCCGGAACGTGCCGAGCGGGTCGTTCAGCTCGTTCGTGCGGTCGAATTCGCCCGAGCGAAGCGTCACGATGGAGAGCCCGAACGAGGGAAGACGATTGCCGGGAACCGCGAAATTCAGCGCGTGGACGTACGTGTCTTCGAAGAGCTGCGCCGTCTCGAACCGAACCTCGTTCGGAACGAGCGTGGCGAGACTTGCCGGATTCCAGACGACCGCCGAGGCGTCGTCCGCGGTGCCCACGTAGGCGCCGCCCAGACCGAGCGCGCGGGCCGTCACGTACTGAGAGAGCCACGAACCGGGCGCGCCGCCGCTTTCCTCCTCGGCAAAGGCGCCGGCCGGGAAGGCCAAGATCGCGAGAAGCGCGACCCCGAACGTGCGACGAAGATAAGTGCGAATCATGGTCGTGCCTCCTCGCTTACCGGACCACCGCGATCTTGCGGCGGATGACGTGCAGCGTTTCCCCCGTTCCCTGCGCTTCGATCAGCACGACGTAGCCGCCGCTCGAGACGACCTCGCCCTTGCCGTTCTTTCCGTCCCACAGATACTCGTTGAGTCCGGCCATTCCACCGGCGACGCCCTTGTCGAACACCACCCGCTTCACCAGCGAGCCGCTTTGCGTGTAGATCCGCATCGTGACGCTCGCGTTGTCGTCCAGCTTGTAGGCGATCGTCGTGGGCTCCGACGGCGGATGGAACGGATTCGGATAGTTCGTCGCGTAGCCGCCGCCCTGCGTCGGATCGACGAAGGCGACCTCGAGATCCATTTCGTTCAAGAGCACGCCGGAGGTGGCGCGGATGCGATCCACTTCGGGATAGCGCGGGCTCAGGAAGTCGCATCGCGCCTCGCCCGTCGCGCTCGTGGTCGTGTCGATGGGCGAGATCGTGCCCGTGCCCGAGAGAAGGCTGAAGTCCACCTGCTGGTCCGGCACGCCGTTCTCGAAGTCGTCGACGACGCGCGCGGTGATCGTCGCGTGCTTGTTGCCGCCGACCCACGACGGGTTGCTCGACAGGCGGATCGCCGACGGCTGGCCCGGCGTGATCGTGATCGGGTTACTCGTGGCGGGGGCATTGCCCGCGTCGTCACGCGCGATCACGATGATCGGCTCGGAGTAGGTGTAGGTCTCGGAGACCGTTCGCTGGCCCTGGAGGAGCTGGAACTGCGTCGTGAGGAGGGCGCCCCGTCCCGGCGACTGGTCGTTGGCGTTTCGCACCTCGAGCGTCACGAAGGAGTTGATCTCCTGGATCACGCTCCCCGCGTCGTTCGTGACCTTGACCGTCAGATTGAACGGCTCGCCGGCGCGTGCGGTCGAAGGCGTGATCGCCGCTTCCAGGTGGAAGCCGCTCGAGATCGCCCGGACCTGCGTCGTGCTCCCGGTCCGCGACGGATTCGTGACGTCGCTCACCGAGATCTGCTGGAACCCGCCCGTCGAGAGGCGGACCTGCATCTCCGCCATCCCGTCCACCATCGCCTCGTCCGGCGGCAGCACGGCCAGCGCGTCGTTCGAAGTAATGCGGACCACGTCGGTCGCGCCGCCCACGGGGTTCCACCACTGATCCGTGGCGAGAACGGTCACGGTGAAGGCGTAGTTGATCGACTGATCGGTTGGCGTACCGGCCCGGCCCGTGGCCGTGCCGGGTGCGTTGATCTCACCCGGAGCCAGAATCAAAACCTTCGCGAAGGAGCCGCCGACCACGAGCACCTGGCTCGACGTGTTCGACTGAATCGAGGCGTTCGTGGAGTCGCGGGCGGTGATCGTTTGGTAGCCGCTCTTGTGAAGGCGGGTGGGGATCAGGCACTGGCCGTTGACCAGGACCGTGTCCGAGGGCATCCAGGCGAACGTGTCCGTCGAGGTCAACACGATCCGGTCGTTCACGCCGGACACGAGGTTCCAGTACTGATCGACGGCGCGCACGGTCGTGGTGAACTGCGACCCGGCGCTCTGCGTGGTCGGCGTTCCGGTCTTGCCCGTCGCCGTGCCACCGCGCGCGGACTCACCGGGGAGCAGCACTTGCAGTCCGTAGAACGCGCCCGGGTTCACGACGAAGTTATTGCTGGTTCCGGTCTTCGGAGGCGCGGAGTAGTCCGCGCACGTGAGCGCGACCGCGCCGCCCGCACCCTTGAAGGTGACCAGTCCGGTCCACACGCCCCCGGTGAACGTGACCACTTCCGGCGAGATGCTTCCGGTTCCGGTGTTCGCGGTCAGGATCGCGTCTCCCGTGTAGCCCGGGACGAGGTTTCCACCCGAGTCGACGGCGTGGATGGTCACCGACGACGGCACGCCGGCCGTCTGCGGGCTGGAAATCGGAGGCACGAACGCGAACCGGGCCGGAGCCGACGCGAGCACCGTGATCCCTGGGCTCGTCGTCGATTGGATCGATCCGTTGGTGAGATCGCTGGCCGTGACGGTCTGGGTCCCCACGGTGTTCAGCGTGACCGTGAACTGGCGGAAGCCGTTCGTCATGACTCCCGAGGTCGGCGAGGCCGTATACGAGCCGGTCGCCGTGGTGCGGACGTTGTCGCCGCTCGGAACCGGATTCCAGTAGGCGTCGGTGGCGTAGACGCTCGCCGTGAAGCCCGTCCCGACGGCCTGGGTCGCGGGCGAGCCCGTGAACCCGCTGATGCTGCCCGGCAGCGGCGTCATGCCCGGCACGATGATCTGGACCTTCGCGAACGGGCCCGGGTGCACGATGAACGGATCGCTCGACCCGTTCTTGGCGGGATTGTTCAGATCGTAAGCGTACTTGTTCACGTTGCCGCGGTTGATGCTCGTCTCGTCGGCACGGAACATCGTCATGTTGCCCGACCATACGCCGTTCGTGAGGGTCACCTGCGTCGGCGACACCCGGCCCTCGCCAAAGCTCGTGATCTCCTTCAGGCCTGCGGGACCGGTGTACCCGGTCACGACGTTCCCGTTCGGGTCCCGCGCCGTGAGCGTCGTGGCGTCGGGGACGCCGGCGTACTTGTGCTTTTGGGAGATATTTTCGAACGTGAAGCTGGCGAGCACCTGGCTCGCGAACGTCGCGGACACGCCGTCCGCGATCGTGTTGTCCGTCTGATCGTGGGCCAGGAAATGGAAGTTTCCGCCCGCGTTCGTGGTCACCGTGAAGGTGCGCGTGCCCGACTGCAATTGGGCCGGCTGCGGCAGGGTCGCGCTCGCGTCCGACGAGGTGATCTGGATGCTGTTCGAGACGGTGGTCACGAGGTTCCAGGTGTTGTCGCACGCCCGCACGGTGATGTCGAACGGGATCCCTGAGACCTGCGCCCGTGGCGTTCCCGTCTTGCCGCTTCCCGTTCCGGGGGCGGCGGTTTCACCGGGCAGCAGTACCTGCAGGCGAGTGTACGGACCCGCGAGAGCGGGCGATGCGAACGCGGCAGGCAATGCCCACGTCAATAGCGCGAGCAGGCCAAGGGGCCACGCCCTCCGATGTGCATGGCGCACGGCGACACCTCCGGTACTTGTTTCGAATGTGCAAATGGACCCCGATCCGACGGCTACGCCGCACGGCAGGGCCACCGCGCGTCCAGGGAGGACGCGTCCCGACGCCCTGCCTCGTTGCAGCCTTCGTGCCGTCGAATCGTGCAGATTGAAGAGCGGTCCGAGGGGACGCTCCAGGTCGTTGTCTCCACACACGATCGCGAGCCGGGGGATACCGATTGGGACGCGGGATTTCGATCGGCGGGCGGGCGGAAACGCGACCGGTGGTTGGATCGAGCCGGAAGCCGAAAGGCAACTTGCCGTGCGGGCACGAGGGGGGTGCGGCGAAACGCGAGTCGCTTCGGGCGAGCCGATGGCGCAAATCGACCCTGGTTCGGCCGCATCCGGGCAGGTAGATTTATTGGCTGCGGCCGGTCCGCGCCACCACCATGCGAATCCGTCAACCATCCAGAATCCTGCTCACCGGAGCGACGGGCGTCGTCGGCGGCCTCCTCGCGCCCGCGCTCGCCGGGATCGGCGCGCCCATTCGCGCGACCGTCCATCGCAGGCTTCCCGGTGCGGCGCTTCGTACCGCGCTGTCCGGACCCGGGGGAGGCGAGTTCGTGCCCGGCGACCTCGAGCGGCCGGAGACGTTGCGCGCGGCCGTGACGGGATGCGACGTCGTGGTCCACGCCGCGGCGCGCGCCGGATTCATCGCGCTCGATCGCGACCGGCAGCGTCGCGTGAACGTGGACGGCGCCGAGGCATTGCTTCGCGCGTCGGCCGCATCGGGCGTTCGCGTGTTCGTGCTGATCGGATACACCGGCACCGTGCAAGAGCGGCAAGATCCCTCGAGTCCCGTCGACGAGGAGACGCCGCCCGAGGGGGTCTACGAGTCCGAGGCGGTTCGGATGAAGTTCGAGGCGGAAGCGGCGGTGCTCGAGGCGAACGGATCGCACGGCATGCGAACGCTCGTGGTGAGCCCCGGCGTTCTCGCTGCACCCGGCGCGGAAACGATCTTGGGCGGACTCGTTTCCGTGTACGCGGCGGGCGAGCTCCCGTACCGAATCCTCGACGATGCGTGGCTCGCCGTGAGCGACGGAAGAGACCTGGGCCGATCGGTCGTCGCCGCGATCGAGCGGGGACGCGGCGGACGACGTTACTTCGCGGTCGGCGAATCGATCCGGCTCGGCGACCTCTACGGCCGTCTGGCGGACGTCACCGGGATGGCGCCCCCGCGCCGGAAGCTACCCGACCTATTAGTGGAGGAACTGGGACTCCTTTCGCCCGTGCTTCCCCCGCACTCCTATCTCCGGAGGCTCGTCCTCCCGCGCGAGTTGGTGCGGCACCTGCGCCGGCTCGCACCGGTCTCGAACGCGAGGACGCGCGCCGAGCTGGGCATCGTCCCCGCACGGCTCGACGAGACGCTGGCTCAGCTCGTGAACGGGGAAGGGAAGCGGACGGAAGGCGAAGCGGAGGCGGCCGGCTAGGGCCGAGGCGGCGCCGATGCCGTCGGCGCCGGGGCGTCCAGCACCTCGCGAATCTTTCGCGCGAGAAAGAACGGCGTGTACGGCTTTTCGAGAAACATGAGCTCGAGCCCCTGGATGCCGCGCAGGAGCGTGGAGTCCCTCGTGTATCCCGAGACGTAGAGAACGCGGAGGCCGGGCTTCAGCTTCCCGGCCCGCGTTGCGAGCTCGCGCCCCCCCATGCCCGGCATCACGACGTCCGTGACGAGAATGTCGATGTCCTTCCCCCGCTCCTCGAAAATTCGAAGCGCGTGCGGCCCATCCGGCGCCGAGAGCACCGTGTAGCCGAGCTCGATTAGGATTTCCCGTCCGAGCGCGAGCAGGCTCGCGTCATCCTCCACTAGGAGCACCGTCTCCTGACCCACCGGAATCGGCTGGTTCCCGACCGGGCGGGCTTGGGCGGCCTCTTCCCGGGCTTCCTCGGGAATGAGAATGTCGAATTCGGACCCTTGCCCTTCCACGCTTCGAGCGCGGACCAAGCCGCGGTGCTGCCGCACGATCCCGTAGACCGTCGCGAGCCCCAGCCCGGTCCCGCGACCCGGCTCTTTGGTCGTGTAGAAGGGCTCGAACATGTGCTCCATCACGTCGGGCGGGATCCCCGTGCCGGTGTCGACGACGCGAAGGAGCACGAAGGGCCCGGGTGCCACGTCCGGCGTGCCGCGCGTGTCCGCATCCGAGAGCGTCGCGCGCTCCGTCACCAGGCGCAGGATGCCGCCGTCCGCCATCGCGTCGCGCGCGTTCACGACGAGATTGACCACGATCTGCTCGAATTGCGACGGATCCACCCGCACGCGTCCGATGGCGGGGGAGAGGTCGAGTTGGAACTCGATGTCCTCTCCTGCCAGCCGGGAGAGCATGGGCAGGAGATCCTCCACCGCCGCGTTCAGATCGACGACGCGCGGCTGGACGGGGCTTCGGCGGCTGAACGTGAGCAGTTGCCGCGTCAGGCTGGCGGCCCGCTTCCCGCCTCGGTTGATCTCCTCCACCGCGTGGCGATTCGGGTCGTCCGCGGGCAAGCGGTGGAGGAGCAGGTCGGAGTACCCGAGCACGGCCGTCAGGATATTGTTGAAGTCATGCGCGACCCCGCCGGCGAGCTGTCCGACGGCTTCCAGTTTCTGCGCGTGACGTAGCTGCTCCTCGAGGGCCACCCGCTCCGTCACGTCGGTCTCGATTCCGTCGACGTGGATGGATCCGTCCGCCTCCCGGCGTGGGAGAAATCGGGCGCGGTGCCACCGGTAGATCCCCTTCGACGTCTGGTATCGGAATTCGATCATCGAGGGCCGTAGTAGCGCCAGGCCCTGGAGGGCGGGCCGCACGACGTTCCTCGCGTCGTCCGGATGCACGCGCGCGAGCCAGAAGCCGGGATTCTCCAGCTCCGCGGGCGGCACGCCGTAGAGGCCCTCGGCGCCGCTCGAGAAATACTCGTACGCCAAGATGCGTTCCTCGGGACCGATTCTGAACGTAAAGAGCGCGGCGTCCAGGTTCCGCGCGATCGTCGCCTCGCGCTCGATCGCGAGCTTCTGTTCCGCGAGCGCCTGCTCGCGGTCGGTGACGTCGTGGAACGACCAGACGCGGCCGACCACTTCCCCCCCGACCCGCTGCGGGAGCGAGGAGCGCTCGAACACGCGGCCGTCCTTGAAACGAATGGTGTCGAAGCTGCCGGCCTCCGGGGTCGCATAGAGGCGGCGGACCTTCGCCACGAACTCGTTCGGATCTTCGAGCTGCGAGAGAACGAACTGGAGCGCCCGATCGTCGTCGCGGCTCACGAGGATTTCCTCGGGGACTCGCCACATTTGCACGAATTGTCGGTTGTACCGGACGATCCGGCCCTGGAGATCGACCGCGAGAACCCCTTCCGTCGTGGAATCGAGCGTGGCGGTGAGGAGCGAGAGGGCGTCGCTCCGATCCGACTCGGTCTCGTGACGCTCCGTGATGTCCCGAATGATCGCGTACGCCTCCTGGGTCCTGCCCTCCGAATCGCAAATCGGGTGAGTCGTCACGAGGGTCCACACCTCGTGGCCATCCCGATGCCGGAACATGAATTCGAACTGGGTCGGTTCGCCGGCGATCGCCCGCTGATGCGCGTTCCGAGCGACCTCGCTCCACTCCTCGGTGATGAAGTCCTGGAAGTGACGGCCGATCATG
>DATEND010000471.1:0-3622 GCA_035275245.1 Candidatus Eiseniibacteriota bacterium | reverse complement strand
CCATGTGGAGCAGAAAGTTCGATCCGGAAAAAGCGGCCCACGAGGCGGTGCTCGCGGCGCGCCGGGTGATCGGCGACCGTCTTTCCGCGGCGACGCTCTACGGGAGCGCCGCGAGCGGCGAGTTTCGGCCGGCTCACTCGGACGTGAACATCGCCTTCGTCTTCACGGTGCTCGGCGCGCGTGAGCTCGAAACGATCCGGAAGGCGCATCGGGAATGGGAGAAGCGGCGCGTCGTCCGGCCGCTCCTCCTTTCCGCCGATGGGCTCGATCGATCGCGCGACACGTTCCCGCTCGAATATCTGCTCATTCGCGAACGGCACGTCGCGCTCTACGGAGCGGACCCATTCGCCTCGATCGCGATCGATCGCGCGGCGCTTCGGAGCCAGGTGGAGCGGGTGCTTCGGGCGCAGGAGCTGGGGCTCGCGGTATCGTACGTTTCGCTCGCTTCGACGCCGGCGGGGGCGAGGCGCTGGGCCTCGCAGGCGGCGAGCGCGCTGGCCGCGTCGGCATCGGGCCTCCTTTTCTTGACCGAGGGGGCCGTCCCGGCGACGAGGAAGGAAACGGCGGAGCGAAGCGCCGCG
Organism: Candidatus Eiseniibacteriota bacterium; assembly: GCA_035275245.1. GTDB lineage: Bacteria > Eisenbacteria > RBG-16-71-46 > SZUA-252 > SZUA-252 > DASQJL01. The sequence goes on along the minus strand of DATEND010000471.1, from coordinate 3,041 downwards.
CGCTTCGGCGTCGATCCAGGCGTGCTCTCGTCGCTCCTGACCCGGGAGAGCGGCCCGGCGGTGGTTCCCGCGACGCAGCTCTTGGAATCGGCGCAGGCGCTGCTCGCGCGCCTGCTCGAGGAAACGGAACGGCTGGACGGCTCGCGTTAGGCGGGTCGATCCGACGGCGAATCACACATAGGAGGTGCCATGGCAGCACGCACGAATCCGTGGATCATGGTTGGTCTTGCTCTGGGTGCGATCCTGCTCGGCGCGCTCGTCGTCGGACTCTACGTGAAGTCGACGTACAACGATCTTGTCGACAAGCAGGAGCAGAACCGGACCGCATGGGCGCAGGTCGAGAACCAGCTGCAGCGCCGCTACGACCTGATCCCGAACTACGTGGCAACCGTGAAGGGATACGCGAAGCAGGAGACGACCATCTTCACCGCGATCGCCGAAGCGCGCGCGCGGATCGGCAGCGCGCAAACGGTGAAGGAGAAGATCGACGCGAACAACGAGCTCTCGGGCGCCTTGGCGCGGCTTCTCGTCGTGGTCGAGAACTATCCGGAGCTCAAGTCGACCGAGAATTTCATGCGGCTCCAGGACGAGCTGTCCGGAACCGAGAACCGCATTGCCACGGAGCGGATGCGCTACAACGACGTGGTCCGGGCCTACAACGTGCGCGTGCGCCAATTCCCCGCGAATCTCGTCGCCGGCGCCTTCAACTTCGAGCCGAGCCCACTCTTCGAGGCTCCCGAGGTCACCAAGACCGCACCGAAGGTCGAATTCTAGACGAGCGCCAGGGGTAAGCCCCGCGCTGAGCCCCCGCGGCCCGGTTCTGCTATAGTCCCCGGGCCGCGCCTCGAGGGCGCGATGAGTGTGGGATGGGCCTGTCGCTAGGACAGGCCCGGGAAGTCGGTGCGAATCCGACACGGCCCCGCCACTGTGAGCGGTGACAAGAGCGGCATGACGCCACTGGGGAGACCCGGGAAGGCGCCGCTCGAGGACGACCCGCGAGTCAGGAGACCGGCCCACGCTCTCTCCACCACCCCATCCTTCGAGAGGGAGGACCATGGGACCGCTCGCCCGCCGTATTTCGCGCTTTGCCCGCATCGTGCTCGTTGGAATCGCCCTGGGCACCGTCACCGTCGGGAGCGCCCGCGCCGAGGACCCTATCCCGCCGGATACTTCCGACGCGGAGCTGGTATCGCCTCGCTACCGCCTCGACCCTACGGTCGTCACCGCCGAACGGATCCCCGTGCTTCTCTCCCGAGTGCCGTCCGACGTCTTCGTGATCGGCCGCGCGCGCCTCGCGCTCGACCAGCCCTTCTTGATGTCGGACGCGCTCCGCGAGGTGCCGGGGCTCGACGCGCAGCGCGCCGGCAACCTCGGCAAGCTGACCGACGTTCGTCTCCGGGGCGCCGATCCGCGGCACACGCTCGTCCTGTTCGACGGCATTCCGCTGAACGGTCCCTGGATCGGAAGCTTCGATTTCGGGGACGTCCCGGGCGCCGGATTCGGGCAGGTCGAGGTGCTGGGCGGCCCGGCCTCGTCGCTCTACGGTTCGGGCGCGGTCGGCGGCATCATCCACCTCCTGAGCCCGACCGGTCCGGTCGACGAGCGCGTTCGCGCGTTCGCGGAGTACGGCGAGCAGGAGACATTTCGCCAAAGCGTCGAGTGGCGCGGGGTCGCCGGCGCGGGAAGCGTCGGAGCGCACGTGAGTCGGCTCTCCACGGAGGGGATGGGCCCGCGCGACGCCTATGATGGCTATTCCGGAAGGCTGAACGCCGACCTGCCGGTGGGCTCGGACCGCGTCCGTTTGAGCGGAATCTTCACGCACGGCCGGAAGGAGCTTCCGTTCGATTTCCGATTCGACAGCTCCGATTTTCTGTACCACGAGGTGCCCGACCCGAATCAAAAAGAGACGGACCGAATCGTCGCCGGGAGCGCCTCCTACTCGCGGGCGATCGGACGCGGGCTCTCGCTCGAGGGCGAGATCTCCGCGTTTGCCGGACGGATCGAGTTCGACAACGATCCCGATGGCGGCACGAACGATCACGTGAACGCGGACCTCGACAACACGCGCGGGATCGCCTCGATCCGCGCGCGCGCGACCCGCGGCATGGCGCAGGCGATCTTCGGCGCCGAGTATCGCGGCGAGCAGGTGGACCGCCTGGAGGACTCGGAGTTCGGCGGCTTTCCATCGGTGAGCGAGGTGGACCGCGGCGTGAACACGAGGGCGCTCTACGCCCAAGCGCACCTCACGCCCGGGGATCGCGTCTTGTTCGACCCCGGGATCCGGCTCGACGACCACTCGCGGTACGGCGCCACCGGCGTGCCGCGGTTGGCGCTCGGAATCGTGGTCCGCGAAGTCGGCGTGAAACTTCGCGGCGGCTACGGTCGCGCCTTCACGGCGCCGACGCTGAGCGACCTCTACTATCCGGGGTACGGCTCCGAGACGCTCCGCCCCGAGCGTTCCCGCACCTGGGAAGCCGGCGCCGATGGCGCGTGGCTCGGCGGGCGCATCGAGGCGCACGCGACGTATCACACGACCCGGTTCGTGGACTTGATCCAATCGAACTCCTTCTACCTCGCCGACAACATCGGCCGGGCGCGCATCGAGGGCGAGGAGGTGTCGCTCCGCGTGGCGCCGCATCCGCGCGTCGCGATCCGCGCGCGCGCGGCGCACTTGTTCGCGAAGCGGCTGGAAACGCCGGAGGGATCCGACAACCGGCTTGCCAAGCGGCCGAAGTGGCGCGCCGGAGTGGCGGCGGACGTCGTGCCGGTGTCCGGCGTGACGGCGACGGCGGCGCTTCGCTGGGTGGATTCGATGGTCGACGGGTTCAATTTCGTCGACATGGAGGGGCGGTACCTCTCGGGGGACACGCCGGGATACGCGGCGCTCGATCTCGGGGCCGTCCTCTCGATGTCCCGATGGGCCCCGATCGAGCTCCGGCTCAAGGTCGGGAACGTGCTCGACCGGCCCTACTCCGAAGTGAAGGGATTCCCCGCGCGCGGGCGCGCGTTCACGGCCGGGGTGACCTTTATGAGGTAGGTTG
>DATEND010000470.1:0-2079 GCA_035275245.1 Candidatus Eiseniibacteriota bacterium | reverse complement strand
GATTCCGGCTCGTCGACTCGACGACGTTCGAGGTCTATCTGGCCGGCGCCCGAAAGTCGGCTGCCGTGACCACCGAGTTCGTGGGCGACAGCCTCGTCGCCGACATCTTCCCCTCCGTCTCCGACGCCGGCGTCTCGATTCGAATCAAGCTCAGGAAGGCCGTCACGCCGCTTGGGTTCGTGCTCGACGCGGCCGAGGGCGTTCCCAACCGGGTGGTGGTCGACGTTCCGATGCCCGTCAACCCGGACGCGGAGAAGGCGCTCGAGCAGCGCGTCAAGGACCTCAAGAAAGCGAGGAACTTCATCGTCGCGATCGACGCCGGGCACGGCGGCGAGGATCCCGGCGCCATCGGGCACCGCAGGCTACAGGAGGCGGACATCACGCTCGCCATCGCGCGGAAATTGAAAAACCAGCTCGAGGAGTTGCCGGGGATCAATGCCGTGCTGACGCGCACGTCCGACTACTTCATCCCCCTTCGGAAGCGCGTGGACATCGCGCGCAAGTACCAAGCGGACCTGTTCGTCAGCATCCACTGCAACGCGAGCCGGGACCGAAACGCGACCGGGACGGAGATCTACTTCCTCTCGTTGACCGGAGCCACGGACGAGGCCGCGCGAGCGGTCGCCGAGAAGGAGAACGCGGCCGACCTCATGGGCGGGATCCCGCCCGAGACCGGGGACGACCTCCTTTCCATCTTGTTCGATTTACGCCAGAACGACACGATCCGGCGATCCAGCGAGATCGCGGAAGTGCTGATCGACGCCGTGGCCGCCGACTCGAGGCTCGTCACGCGCGGCGTGAAACAGGCGGGATTCGTCGTGTTGAAGGCGCCCGAGATCCCCTCCGTGCTGGTGGAAGTGGCCTTCATCACCAATGCGCGCGAGGCCGTGATCCTCCAGGACGCCCAATTCCAGACGAAGTTCGCGGAGCATCTGACCCAGGGGATCGCAGCCTACAAGGTGGTACGCGATCGGGCCGTGGGAGCGGCCGGAGGGGCTGCCGGCACGAATTAGTCGGGCCAAGGTTCGGGGACCGGCCGAATTTCCTTGGACACATGAGTGCGGCCGGTGTGTAATTCTTAATGCAAGTTCGTTTCAGTCCAGTCGGAACCTCACGAGGAGAGCCAACATGAAGCGCATCTCGACAGTTGCAGCTACGATCGGCGCACTTTCGCTCTTGGTAGCCGGTTCCGCGTTCGCGGGCGGCGCCAGCTGCGGCACCAAGGAATCATCGGCGGCCAAGTCCGCCTCGGCAGGAAAACATTGCGAAGGGAAGGACGCATCGGCCGCGATGGCGAAGGCCTGCGGCGTCAAGGCCGACGAGGCCATCTATTCCTTCGCCGTGCCCTCGGTGCATTGCGAGGACTGCGTCAGCAACATCAGCACCGCGCTCATGGCCCAGAAGGGCGTCCGCTGCGCGCACGTTGACTTGACCCATCATGTGGCGTATATCATCGCCGACAAGTCGGTGAACCAGAAGGCCGTGGCCAAGACGATCAGCGCCGCCGGCTACAAGAACTCGTTCAAAGGGCAGGGAGCGAAGGTACAGGCCGAATTCGCCAAGGCGATCGCCGGTAACGGCGAGAAGGGAACCGCCGCCTGCAGCGCAAGCAAGGACAAGGACAAGATCTAGACCGGCTCCGCGGCTTCATCGTCGCGGCAGTCTTCGTCTTCGGGGCGTGCCTGGGAACAGGCGCGCCCCGCTTTGCGTTCGGAGCCGAGGGGACGAAGGTCGAATTCGAGGGACACCTGGACCTCGTCGGCGTGACGCAGGACGACGAGATCAATACCAGTTTCTTCAACTTCGGCGAGAACGCGTTTCATGCGATCCGGGTCCGGGCGATCGCGAACGCCCAGATCCACGATCACGTCTCTGCTTTCCTCGAGTTCCTCTCCGACGAAGGCGAGGCCCCGCGCCTCTTCGGCGGGTTCGCGCGGCTTTCAGACCCGAAGGGGCGGGACATCCACCTCGAGCTCGGAAAGATCCCGCTCCACACCGGAGCCTTTCCGAATCGCTCCTACGCTTCGAAGAACAATCTGATCTCCTCGCCCGCGATCTATCAGTACCACACGAACCTTC
>DATEND010000469.1:0-6007 GCA_035275245.1 Candidatus Eiseniibacteriota bacterium | reverse complement strand
GGCGACCGTTCCCCGCCGACGAGCGCGCCAACGACCTGATGCACTGGCAGACTCAGCTTCTGACTCCGGACGTGGATGGAATCGTGGCGCGGCTTCGAGCGGCGGGAACACCCTTCGTCTCGCCGGGGTCGATCGAGTTGGCGGAAGACAAACTGGGATTTCGCGAGGGCGCGCTGGTTCGCGACCCCGACGGCCACGTGATGCAGCTGATCAACCAAGACTGGAGCAAGCGATGAGCACGATGACGGCGGCACGCTCCGCGCCGGTGGAGCCGGCAATGACGAGTCGAACCATGATGAAAGCGGTCGCGGTGAAGCCGGGAACGCCGAATTCGGTGCACTTGACGTCGCTGCCGAAGCCGGAAGCGTCGGACATCCCGAACGGTCGAGGAGTCCTGGTCCAGGTCCTCCGGGTCGGCGTGGACGGCACCGACAAGGAAATCAACGCCGCGGAGTACGGCGCAGCGCCCCCCGGGTACGACTTCCTGGTCATCGGACATGAGTCATTTGGTCGCGTTGTCGAGGTCGGCCCCAACGTAACCGAATTCGCACCCGGCGATTACGTGGTAGCCACGGTTCGGCGTCCGGGGAAGAGCATTTACGATGCCATCGGCACGTACGACATGACGACCGACGACATCTATTTCGAGAGGGGCATCAATCTGTTACACGGATTCCTGACGGAGTACTATGTTGAAGATCCTGAGTACTTGGCGAAGGTGCCGAGCGGCCTGAAGGAAGTCGGCGTGCTCCTCGAGCCGACGACCGTGATCGCGAAAGGGATCGCGCAGGCGTACGAGATTCAGCGCCGGCTTCGTGTCTGGCGTCCGCGCCGTGCCGCCGTCTTGGGCGCGGGCACGATCGGACTCCTGGCGACGATGGCGCTGCGCCTTCGCGGGCTCGAGGTGACGACGTTCGCGCGATCGCCCAAACCGAACAAGAATGCGGGCTTGATCGAGTCGCTCGGCGCGCAATACGAAATCACCCAGGAAGTGCCGCTGCTGGAAGGCGCCAAAAGGCACGGACCCTTCGATCTCATCTTCGAAGCCTCAGGACATTCGCCGCTCGCGTTTGAGGCAATGCAAGCCCTGGCGAAGAACGGCGTCCTGGTGTTGTCCAGCGTCACCGGCGGGAGCAGAATGATCGAAGTCCCCGCCGATCGAATCAATCTCGACTTCGTCCTCGGGAACAAGGTGATGGTCGGAACCGTCAACGCGAACCGAGAGTATTTCGAACTGGGCGTGCGCGACCCGGCTCAGCAGGAAGCCTCGAATCCCGGCTGGCTTCGTGAGCTTCTGACGCACCCGGTGACCGGGCTCGAGAACTACGGACAGCTCTTCGATCACCTGAGCAACGGAAAGGGCGTGATCAAGGTGTACTGCGACGTGGCGGAGTTGTGAAATGCCTGCGCGCCTGAAGTCGAGCCGCACGACTTCGCGCCCGGCCCCGGGCCGCGCACCGGCGCCGCGCCCGGTATCGCCGCCGTCGCTTCCGGCGCTCGACGCCGAGTGGCTCGAAGCGGACGGATTCGGCGGCTTCGCGTCAGGCACCGTCTCGGGAATTCGCACCCGCCGGTACCACGCGCTTCTCCTGACGGCGACGACGCCCCCGACCGGACGCGTCGTGCTGGTGAACGGCCTCGACGTCCGCGTGATGACGCGCGCCGGCACCTTCGACCTCACGTCGCATCGCTACGCACCGGACGTGATCCACCCGGACGGCTTCAAGCGAATCGAGACGTTCGCGTCCGATCCCTGGCCGCGCTGGATCTATCGCCTCGAGGACGGCACCCGAATCGAACACGAGGTCTTCGTCGCACCGGGATCCGACGCGGTCATTTGCACGTGGAAGGTCGTGGATGGCCCGGCCGACGGCGTTCACCTCACGGCGCGCCCGCTCCTATCGGGACGTGACACCCACGCGCTCCACCACGAGAATCCTCATCTTCGCTTCGACGCCAGGGTCTCCGACGGCCGCGTGCGGTGGGCGCTATACCCGAACATTCCTCCCGTCGTGGCGCAATCGAACGCCACCTACATGCATCACCCGTTCTGGTATCGAAACTTTCTCTATGCGGAGGAACAAGCGCGCGGGCTCGACCACGTGGAGGACCTGGCCTCGCCCGGCTCGTTCCAGTGGGATCTCGCGCATGGCGAAGCCGTGCTCGTCCTGCGACCCGAGTTCGATCGCCCTTCGGCCGACGACGCGGCACATCGCCCCGGGGGGCTGCCGCCGTTCGTCGCCTCCCGAAGCGCGTCGGCAGGCGCGGACATCACGGCGGTGGTCCAAGCGATGCGCACCGAACGTCGCGCCCGCGAGAAGGCATTCTCGGCGCCGCTCGATCGCGCGGCCGACGCGTACCTGGTTCGCCGCGGCGACGGAATGACGATCGTCGCCGGCTACCCGTGGTTCACGGATTGGGGTCGTGACACGTTCATCGCGCTCCGAGGGCTCTGCCTCGCGACGGGACGGCTCGACGACGCGCGCCGGATCCTGGTCGAATGGGCCGGCGCGGTCTCCGAGGGGATGCTCCCGAATCGCTTTGCGGAGGCGGGCGACGCGCCCGAGTTCAATTCGGTCGACGCGTCGCTCTGGTACGTGATCGCGGTGCATGATTTTCTTCGCGTCTCGGCGGCCGCGAAACGTCGCGTCACCATGTCCGATCGCGCCCTTTTGGCGTCGGCGGTGAAGGCGATCGTGGCCGGCTATGCGGCGGGCACGCGCTACGGCATCCGGATGGACGCCGATGGACTTCTGGCGGCGGGTGAAACCGGCGTGCAGCTCACTTGGATGGACGCGAAAATCGGCGACTGGGTCGTGACGCCCCGCATCGGAAAGCCGGTCGAGGTGGAGGCACTCTGGCTGAACGCGCTTCGCATCGCGAGCGAGTTCGCGCCCCAGTGGGCAGAGCCGTACGAGCGCGGGCGCGCGGCGTTCGAGGCCCGGTTCTGGAACGAGGCCACGGGTTCACTCCACGACGTCGTCGACGTGGATCATGTACCGGGAACGGCGGACGCGACGTTTCGTCCCAATCAAATTTTCGCGGTCGGCGGCCTTCCCTATCCCCTGCTTTCAGGCGACCGGGCTCGCCGTGTCGTGGATGCGGTGGAGGCAAGGCTCCTGACTCCGCTAGGGCTCCGCACGCTCGCGCCCGAGGAGCCGGGCTACGCGCCTCGCTACGAGGGCGGCGTTCGGGAGCGGGACGGCTCGTACCATCAGGGGACCGTCTGGCCCTGGCTCATCGGGCCCTTTGCCGAGGCTTGGGTTCGCGTCCACGACGGGACGGTCGAGGCGAAACAGGAAGCCCGCGAGCGTTTCCTGGCGCCCCTGCTGGAGCATCTAGACTCGGCGGGCTTGGGTCACATCTCCGAAGTCGCCGACGCCGATGCCCCCCATACGCCGCGCGGATGCCCCTTCCAGGCCTGGTCGGTAGGCGAGGCGCTTCGCCTCGATCGCGTCATCCTCGGAATCTGAACATCTGGCGGCCCTACCGCGCCAGAGTCCACTTGGCCGAGGCGGATCTTCCCGAAGCCGTCGTGAGACGTACGACGTACGTCCCCGCATGGAGCTGCTCCGGATCCCAGCGAATCGCGTAGACGCCGGGGCTCGCGAACGATTCCTCGCTGCGCGACGCGACGAGCCTTCCATCCACGCCGAATAGGTCCAACCGCACACGATCCGGCCCCGCGATTGTGAACGGAAACGTCGCGCCGCCCCTTCCAACGCGTGGATTTGGATACGGAGCGCGAACGACGAAGCGCGGCGCGGAGGGATTCTGCTCCACACCCGTCACGAGCGGCGTGTCGGTTCCCAGCGCCATCACCGTCAACTGATTGATCGCCCCGGCCGTGCTCCAGACGGAGCCGTCCGCCGACGCGTACACCTCGCCGGTCCCCGCCGCGGCCACGAGCGTCGTGCCGGCATCGAGGATCGCCCTCATGTTGTTCGCCGTGATCGCCCCGACCGCGAGCCAGGAGCGTCCGTAGTCGAGGCTTCGGTAGACCTCGCCGGTTTCCGTCAGGAGATGGAGTTCCGCCTCGCGGCGACGAATGGAGACGGCATTCGATACGGCGACACCTCCCACAGCGGACCACGACGTCCCTTGATTCTGACTCTCGTACACCTCGCCCGTTCGAGTCAGCGCGTAGTGGCGGCCCAACGGTCCGCGCGCGAGCGAGATGAAGTTCGAGCCCGTGAGCGCCGCGAGGCCCGCGAACGTCGCCCCGCCGTCGGTGGAACGGTAGACGGTCCCGCTCTCGGTCAGGGTCAGCAGGGAGCCGTCGTAGTTGATCGTGAAGGAAGCAATGTCGGAGGCCGAGATAGCGCCCACGGCCGTCCAGGTCGCGCCGGCGTTCACCGATCGGTAGACGGATCCCGACCGGGTCGCGATGTAGAGCTGACTGGTCGAACTCCCGGCGGCCAGACCGACGGCGTCGTTCACCGGCAGGGTCGCGAGGATCGACCAGGTCGCGCCTCCGTTCGTAGACGAATAGAGTTCGCCTGTGTCGATCAGACCGAAGATCGCAGCGCCGGCGCTCGTGGTGGTGGTCGCGAGCGCGACGACGCCGGCGAGTAGGGTCCTACGAATGCCGGTCATCGGCGCCCTAGCGCAAGACGCTGAGTCGAAGGGTGCGCTTCTCCCCTCCGCTCATGGAGCGGAGGAAGTAGATGCCCGAGGCCACGCTCCGCCCGCGGCCATCCCGGCCGTCCCATTGCGCGACCTGATAGCCGGGCGTGTACTCCCCTTTCGCGATCCGACGAACCAGGCGCCCGGAAACATCGAAGATCGAGACCTCGGCTGCCCCGAGCCCGCCCCCGAGCCCGCCTCCTGTGGCGAAGGAGATGGTCAGGGGCCCTCCTCGATACGGAAGCGGCCAAGCGGCCAGCGAACGCTCCGGCCGAAGGCTCGCCTCGCCCAGCAATAACTCCTCGCCGAAGCCGTTCACCGCAAGCAGGCGATACCGGGAACCAGGGCCACCTTCGGGATCGGTCACGGAGGTCTCGCGCGTAAGGGCGACGAGCGTTCGCCACTCGCTCGATCCAGCGCTCCCCTTCTCGAGGCGATAGCCCGATAAGTCCTCGGGCCCGGGATCCGACTGCCAACTGATCGTCGCGCCGCCGTGGGGCAGGCGCGCCGCGAGCATCGAGAGCAGCGACACCGACGTCTGGATCGTGAAGAGTGAATCGGTCTGGTCCGATCCTCCGGTCTGCGAATTCATCGTCGTTACGCGAACGCGCGCAAACTTGGTGGGCGTGTGCGGCACGCGGACGGTCACGGCGTTCGTTGCGGCGCCGCCGGAACTCGATGGAAGTAGCGGCTGGTAGCTCTGGCCACCGTCCGTCGACAGGGAGACCATCGCAGGTTCCGCGCCGAGCCAGGTGATCGTCTTGGTGGCACCGACGTTCCAGGTCTCCCCGCCGATCGGGGAGAGCAGGTGGTAGCGATTCATGTCGTACAGGTACATCGCGCCCGTGCTCAGGCCACCGGTGTTGCTTCCGGGAACGCCCACGATCAGATCTGAAAATCCGTCCCGGTTCACGTCCCCAGCGCCTGAAACTGAACCTCCGAGATTGTTGCTCGTTGTGCCGGTCAGCACGACGTCAGCGATCGCGTCCGCGCCGGGCCCGCAGTAGTACACGTAGGCTCTGCCAGCGTTAGTCCCCCCGGCCGAGTTGGTGGGTGCCCCTACAATCACGTCGGCGTACCCGTCGCCGTTCACGTCCCCCGCCGCCTTGACGGACTTCCCAAGCTGGCTGCTGATGGAACCGCCGGTGAGCACGAGATCGGCGATCGCATCGGCACCCGGCCCGCCGTGATACACGTACGCGCGACCCGCTGACGAGCCGCCGGCATCATTCCAAGGCGCTCCGACGATCACGTCGTCGTAGCCATCTCCGTTTGTGTCGCCGGCCGTGCCAACCGACATGCCGAAGAAGTCGTCGGTAGCCTCGCCGCTGAACACCAAATCCGCGACGGCATCGGGGGCAGCGCCCCCGTAGTAAACATA
>DATEND010000468.1:0-2098 GCA_035275245.1 Candidatus Eiseniibacteriota bacterium | reverse complement strand
CATCCAATCCGGCGGAGGCACCCGCCACGACTCCATCGCCCACGGCCGACAGACCCGCGCCGATCATCGGCGTTCCGCCCATCAGGGTAAACGTCGCGCTGACCGTGAATCCGTCGAGCGCAAAGTCGAACGTCGTGTCGGATGCGATCGAAACATCGTTCGAGGTGAGTCTGGGAAGGCCGTCCTGGTAGGCGCCCGATGCAACATAGAAGTTGTACACACCGGCCGGGACCAAGAGGGAATAGCGGCCTGCAACGGTCCGGCTCGAGGCGGACACGTAGTCGGTTCCGATTAAGGCAAAAGCGCCGACGTCCGCGTTCGTCAAGGCATCGCCGTTCGGGCCGACGACCGAGCCCGTCACGCGGAACCCCGTATACCGGTAGTCAACGGTTGCGCCCTTGGGCCCCACCTTGACGTTTCGGAAAGCGACCGGCCAGGCCCCTCCAGAGAAGCCCGGATACAAGTTCAACCGGTAGATCCCTTCGGACACCTTCAACGAGTATCGTCCGTCCGCGTCGGTTGAGGTGTAGGAAAAGCTCGGAGACCCCGACCCCGGCGTTTCCGGTTGCAGGTAGACGTCAACCCCGGCGAGTGGGGGACCATCGCGATCCGTGATTCGGCCGGAGACGGTCACGGAAGTGGACCGCGGCGCCATCGGGATCTCCGAACAGGAGAGCAACGTTGCCGGGCCGAGCATGAGGAACGCGGTGACGAGGCGGCGCACTATCAGAACTCCAGCGCGATGCCCGCCGAGACGGCGGTCGCGCATTGGGTCTCGCGTGGCGATGAGAAGGATTCCTCACCCGTTGCCGAATACGCGATCATGCGAGCGCGATAGAGATCAGCGGTTCCTTCCGCGAAGAGAAGCGCCCGTCGCGCGAAGCGCCAGTCGATTCCGCCGCCCACCGTCGCGATCCCGCCCGCGGTGTCGAACGCGTCCTCGAAGTTGAAAATAAGGCCGCCGCCCCCGACCACCACATAGGGTCGCACGCTCCCCGTGAGAAGGTTCGCCTGCGCGAGGGCACGAAGGGCCGTCACGTTCGCCGTCTCGGTCGAGGCCGAGCGGGTCGGCCTACTCGTGAGGGCATCGATCCAAACCGTGAACCGGTCGCTCACGCCCATTCCGAATCGCGCGCCGAACGCCGCCTCAGACTCGAGGCTCACCTCCGAGTCGAACGAGCGAACGCCAGCCGTAACGGCGGCAAGGAGGGTCCGGTCCGCCCGGGCCATGCCAAGACCGGGGTCAAGCAACGTGCCGTGGACCAGAATCAGAACCCCCACTACGAACTGCGCGGAGCAGAGCCGCATCCAAAGAGACGCCGCTCCGTCCGGGCGTCTGGCGGGAACTGCTTTCACGAAGCCTCCTTACGGGGCAAGCGGCCGAGGGCGTAGGGCTTGTGACGGGGGGAGTGTTCCGTTACCATGTGGGAGCGTACGCCCCACGGTTCGAAGCCCGCAACGAGAAAGAAATAGGACGGATACGGCGAATCCATGACCAAGCGAGAGCGAGTCCGAAAGACCCTTCTGGGCGAGCCGACCGATCGCCCCCCCGTTTCCCTCTGGCGGCACTTCTACCACCGCGAGGGATCCGCGGAGGCGCTCGCCTCCTCGATGCTCGAGTTCCAGCGGGAACACGACTGGGACTTCATGAAAGTGAACCCACGGGCGTCCTATCACGTCGAGGACTGGGGGGTTCGCACCGAGCGCCCTGGGACCGGCCCCTTGGACAAGCCGAAGGTCGTCGCGAGCGTCATCAAGCGCCCGGAGGATTGGGACAAAATTCGCGCACTCGACCCGACGCGAGGCGTCCTGGGCGAGCACTTAGACGCCGAGGAACGCATCGCCGCCTCGATCCAGGGCGACGCCGACTGGCTCATGACGATCTTCAATCCGATCTCGATCGCCGCCGACTTGGCGGAAAGCGACGCGATCTTCGTGGACCACCTTCGTCATCACGGGGAACGCGTGCACGGCGCGCTCCGCGCGATCACCGAGACGTTCGCCGCCTTTACGCGCGAGACCCTTGCGCGCGGCGCCTCCGGAATTTTCTTCGCCACGACCGACTACGCGAACGACTCGCGGATCGATCGGGCGATGA
>DATEND010000467.1:0-3662 GCA_035275245.1 Candidatus Eiseniibacteriota bacterium | reverse complement strand
GTCCCGCGGTCGGCAGCGTGCAAAGCTCGACCAGGCAAACCTCGAGGAGGGCGCGCGGCGCTTCGGCGCGGCGAAGCGCACCCCTGCTCTCTAAGAGTAGCGCCAGCATCGCGCTCAGGTCATTCGCCCCGAACCGGGCGGCCTGGGTCGCGTACCGCTCGCGGTCCGCCGGTGCCGCGTCGATGAGCCGCTCCAGAGACCGGTCCACCGCGAGCAGCATGAGCTGCCGCAGGTGGTGCGTGAGGCCGTCGGCCATCTCCTCGACGTCCATCCCTCCGTCGTAGAGGCGGTCGAGCACCTGGAGCGCCTGGCCGGGATCCCGCGCGGCAATGGCGGCGCCCAGATCGAAGAACGCGTCCAACCCACCCAGACCGAGCGCCTGCGCGACGGCGGCGGCGGTCACGCCTTCAGGGGCGACCGAGAGCGCTTGGTCCAGGCGGGAGAGCGCGTCGCGCACGCTGCCTTCCGACGCGCGCGCGATGAGCTCGGCGGCGTCCTCGTCCAAGCGAACCGATTCGCGCCCGGCGATCTCGAGGAGGTGCTTCACCAGCTCGCCGCTCTTCAAGCGGCGGAATTCGAACACCTGGCAGCGCGATGCGATGGTCTCGGGAACGTCGAGCGGCTCGGTCGTCGCGAAGACGAAGCGGACGTGCGGGGGCGGCTCCTCGAGCGTCTTCAAGAGCGCGTTCCAGGCGAAGTCGGTGAGCTGGTGCGCCTCGTCGATGATGTAGACCTTCGACTTCCCGCCCGAGGGCGCGTACTTGACGTTCTCGCGAAGGTTTCGGATCTCCTCGATGCCGCGGTTCGATGCGCCGTCGATCTCGAGGACGTCCATCGAATGGCCCGCGGCGATCTCGGTGCAGGAGCGGCAGGCGTCGCAAGGCTCGGCCTCGCCCTCCTTCCGTCGTTCGCAATTCAGGGCCTTCGCGACGAGGCGCGCGGTCGTGGTCTTCCCGCTTCCGCGCGGTCCGGCGAAGAGATAGGCGTGCGCGACCCGGTTCGTGGCCACGGCGCGCTCCAGCGTGAGGCGCACGTGATCCTGACCGATCAGGTCGGCGAAGCGTTGCGGGCGGTACTTCCGAGCGAGGGCCAAGTGGGACACGAGCGCTCCTACGGGGTCGAAGACGCGTCGCGGGCCGGGAAAACGGCCCCCCCGCGCCTGGCTCGGGTCAGTTTAATCCGCGGCACATCAAGGAAATCACTGACCGCTGCTACCTTCCGGTCCTGGCGGAGTTCGCGACTCTCGATTGCGCGGGAACCGGCCGTCAACACCAAGCCACGAGGAGGCCAGATCGAGGTCTCCGCGGCCCGGGGGCGGTTAGCCCTCGGCAGAAGAAAAAAGTGGTGGAGATGAGCGGGATCGAACCGCTGACCTCCTCGTTGCGAACGAGGCGCTCTCCCAACTGAGCTACATCCCCACGGACTGCATTGATACCGGCTGAATCTGGCGGAGAGAGAGGGATTCGAACCCTCGAAGCACTTTCATGCTTACACGGTTTCCAACCGTGCTCCTTCAGCCACTCGGACACCTCTCCGTAAAGCCAAGGTGCACGCGTGATCCCCCACGCGCCGTCGTCAAATGGCGGAGAGAGAGGGATTCGAACCCTCGATACGCTTGCGCGTATAGCGGTTTTCGAGACCGCCCGATTCAGCCACTCTCGCATCTCTCCGCGAACGAGAATACGCGAGTCAGGGCCGGTTTTCCAGGCGGTTGTTGAGCGCGCGACGGCGCGTTCGGAAGAAATCCTCGAGGATGGCGGCGCTCTCTTCGGCGAGGATGCCGTGGACCACTTCGGCGCGATGATTCAGGCGGGAATCCTGCGGAATCATCGAAAGCGAGCCGCAGGCACCCGCCTTGGGATCGTGCGCACCAAAGACCAGCCGAGGGAGCCGCGCGAGCACGATCGCGCCCGCGCACATGTGGCACGGCTCGAGCGTCACGTAGAGCGTGGCTTCGTCGAGCCGCCAGGTCTTGACGGTCTGGCATGCGGCGCCGATCGCGAGAATCTCGGCATGGGCGGTGGGATCCTGTGCCGCCTCGACCCGGTTGTGTCCTCGGCCGATGATCCTTCCATCCCACACGACCACGGCGCCGACGGGAACTTCGCCTTCGACGGCCGCCGCGCGCGCCTCGACCAACGCCGCTTCCATGAAACGTTCGTCGGAGCCGCTCCCGCCTGGAATCACGCGTCGTCCGGGGCGCGCCGTATCGCTACTTCTTCGGGAAACTCTTCAACGCGTCGCGGAGGAGGTCGGACGCCACCGCCTCGATGCGCGGCGGATTCGAGTCCGACTTCCGCTGAATGAATCCGGTCTCGTCGTAGTTCACGTTGGCCGAGGAGGCGTCGTGCTCGGCGGCGAAGCGCTGCTCGCGCGGTGCCTTCGCCCAGATCCGAGCCTTCGTTCGAACGTCGAAGGCCGCCAGCGAGAGCGCGACCGTAGAACTCGACTGCCCCGCGCCGATCACCGGCACGCGGTGCGACTCCCACTCCGAGATCTTGACGCAGAGGACCGCGTCCACATCCAGGAGCGAGTCGAGGCCGCCGATGGCGGTCGAGTCGATGGTGTTGGTCCTCTCGAACTTCTCGGTGATCCGGTAGACGACGTCGGCCTTGTTGTGGTCGGCCAGGATCCGCTCCACGTCGGACGGCATCATGAAGGTCGCCCGCGACTTGTCGACCTTCTTCACCTGCTCCCGCATGATGTCGTCCATCATCTTGGTCGCCCCGACTTCGGGCGACGAATTCGCATACGGGACGATCGCGACGCGCAGAGCGGGAGCCTTGTCACCCTTTGCGACGGACGCCAGCACCGGGAGCAGAAGGATGGCCAGGGCGAGCGCCAGCATCGGGCGGTACGGTCGGCGGTGCGACATGGGCGTTACCTCTGCGGGGCTGGTTCCGGCGTGGGGACGCGATTTCGACGCGTCAGGGGTTAAGAATGGCGGGCCCAGGAGGATTTGAACCCCCAACCCTCTGATCCGTAGTCAGATACTCTATCCAATTGAGCTATGGGCCCGTCCAAACACGGCTCGCTCCGCGTCCCGAAAATGGCGGAGAGGAGAGGATTCGAACCTCCGATACGGCATTACCCGTACAACGGTTTAGCAAACCGCCGCCTTCAGCCACTCGGCCACCTCTCCCCAAACAATCATCTTCGGGTCGGGAGCTTGGCGATACTAACGGGGTTACCGGATCAGGTCAAGGCAGCGGGTCATCCCCGGCCCGCCCCGAAGCGGCCGGGGGCCTGCCACCCGACAGGTCCCATGCGGGCTCCACATGTATCGTGACCTCCACGATTTGCGGGAACCGTCGCTGAACGCTCTCCTTCACCCGGTGCGCCAGCGAATGGCTGTCCCGAACCGTCATCTCCGGGGCCACTTCCATATGCATGTCCGCCACATAATATAGACCCATTTTCCGGATCAAAAGTTTCTCCACCTTGTAAACTCCGGCCAAAGATTCCGACAAGCGGGTGGTTTCGTCCACCAGGTCGGACCCGGCGCTCCGGTCCATGAGCTCCTCGACCGAGGGCCGGAGCAGCCGGGCCCCGTTCCAGAGGATGATCCCGCTCGCGAAGAGCGCCGCCCACGCATCGGCACGCTCCCAGCCGGGACCACCCACGAGCGCGATCGCGATCCCGATCGCGGCCGCCGCCGACGT
>DATEND010000466.1:0-2118 GCA_035275245.1 Candidatus Eiseniibacteriota bacterium | reverse complement strand
GTCAGCATCCGAAGCTTGAAGCGCCGCTCGTCCTAACGCATGCTCTCCGGAGTGGCCGAACGGGACCGGATGCCCGCTCGCGGCCCGAATACCGAAACGGAGGAATTCATGAAGACGCATCGGTGGAGTATGGCACTTCTTGGAGTGGTGCTACTCAGCGCCGGATTGGCGGGCACCACCCAAGCCGGCGAGCAGCAGCGATCCGATGTGATCCGCGAGGCCGACATTCAGGCCCAAATCGACGGGCGGATCGACAGCGAAGATGGCGACCGTCAGGCGATCCAGGACCTTTTGCGCCGGCCCGAGGTTCGCCGGATTGCCGGTGCGGCCGGACTGGATCTCAAGCGCGCCAACGCGGCCGCCGGAGTCCTGTCGGGACCGGAGTTGAAGGAGATTTCTGCCCGCGCACGTGAGTTGAACGGCGCCATCGGCGGTCGCGAAAGCGTGACCATCAGCCTGGCTGCCCTCATCATCATTTTGCTTGTGATCATCATTCTGGCGGACTAAGCGCGTGGCGGGTCCACGCTCGTGGGTCGCGGCCGGCGTCTTCATGGCGCTGGCCGCGTTCTCTTTCCGCACCGTCGGCGCCGAGACGCCGCTCGGTGGCGGCGCTCCGGAGACGGTGCGTCTCCTCGACGTTCCGTACGTCCCCCAAAGCGAAGCGCTCTGCGGCGGTGCCGCGATCGCTATGGTGCTCCGCTGCTGGGGCGAGCCCGCCGTTTTGGCTGAAGACTTCGCGACCTTGGTCGAGCCGGACGGAGCCGGCATCCGTGCGGATGCCTTGGTCGGAGCGATTCGGGCGCGCGGGTGGACCGCGCTTCCCGTGACGGGCACTCCGGGCGTCGTACGAGAGCACTTGGCTCGAGGACGTCCCGTGGTCACGCTCCTCGAAGTGAGTCGCGGGGTCCATCACTACGTGGTGGTGCTGGCCTGGGCGAACGGCGGCGTGATCTTCCACGATCCCGCCGACGTGCCGTTTCGCGCCGTTCGCGAGCAGGCGTTCGACGTGCTTTGGGCCGGCGCCGGTCGCTGGGCGCTCTTGATCCTCCCGCCGGAGCGCGCGCCGATGGCGGACACGCCGGATTCCACGAGCGCGATCGCGATCGCACCTGCGTCCCTCACCGGGTGTGACGTCATCGTGGAGGACGCGATTCAACGCGCGCACAGCGGAGACACGGTGGAGGCCGAGCGCAGGTTGCTTTCGGCGGAGGCACTTTGCCCCGAGTCCGCCGCACCCCTTCGCGGGCTGGCGGGCCTGCGATTCATGGCCAAGGACTGGGCGGGCGCGGCCCGACTCGCCGAGCAGGCGCTGGCTCGTGACGCGGAGGATCACTACACGTGGCGGCTTCTCGCCGGCAGCCGGTTCCTCCTGCACGATGAGGAGGGAGCGCTTCGCGCTTGGAACCGGATCTCCGAGCCGCGCGCCGATCTTGCGCGCATCGATGGGCTGGATCGGATCCGCTACCGTGCGGTGCAGAGCCAGCTCGGGCTGCCGCCCGGTCGCGTGCTGACGTCGCGCGCGTTCGCTCGAGCCCGGCGGCGTCTCGCCGAAATGCCTGCCTCATCCGATGGGCGCCTCAGCTTGAGGCCATTGCCACAAGGACTCGCGCAGGTGGACGTGGCATTGTTGGAACGCCCGCTTCTCTTCGACGGTCCGCTCGATGTGGGGGGAACGAGCCTCCGGGCGCTCGTGGAGCGCGAGGTGACGATTCACGTCGGGAGTCCGATGGGGCACGGAGAGCTGTGGACCGTCGGCGCGAGGTGGCAGGAGGAGCGGCCGGCCGCGTCCCTGACCTTGACCGCGCCCGCGCCAGGAGGTCATCCCGGGATCTGGCGCGTAGAAGGCTCCTGGGAACGGCAAGCCTACGCGGCCGCATTCGGCCCCGACGCCGTGGTTCGTGAGGAACGACGGCGCACGGCGCTCTCGTACTCGGACTGGATCGATTCCAATCTTCGCCTCGAGTTGGGGACCGCGTTTGACAAATGGTCCGGCCGTGGCGGGCATCTCGTGCTCGAGGGAAAAATGGAAGTGCGCGTTGCCAGGGATCGTCTGGCGCTTCGCGCAAGCGCGGCGACGTGGAGAAAGGTCGAGGGTGAGGCCCGATTCGAAGCAGGTGG
>DATEND010000465.1:0-4269 GCA_035275245.1 Candidatus Eiseniibacteriota bacterium | reverse complement strand
CTTCCGGATGTCGAAGTTGTGTGCTTCCACGCGCCGTTGCGCCCGTTCGATCGCACGCGTCACGAGCCCATGCTCGATCACCTCGCCCTCCTGGACGCCGAGCCGCTCCATGATGCCGGCCACGCGCTCCGATCCGAAGAGCCGCATGAGGTCGTCCTCGAGCGACATGTAGAACCGCGAGTGCCCGGGATCTCCCTGCCGGCCGGCACGGCCCCGTAGCTGCCGGTCGATGCGGCGGCTCTCGTGCCGCTCGGTTCCGATGATGTGGAGCCCGCACGGGATCTCGGCTTCCTTGCATCGCTGGAACCCGTGCCACACCCCCGCCTTGAGTTGGGCGGTCTCGTTCTGGAAGCAGCCTCGATCGCACCGGATGACGCCGGTCTCCAGCTTGATGTCCGTTCCGCGACCGGCCATGTTCGTGGCGATGGTCACGGCCCCGCGCCGGCCGGCGTTCGAGACGATCTCGGCCTCTTGCTGGTGGTACTTCGCGTTCAGAACGCTGTGCGGGATTCCCTTCCGCTTGAGAAGGCGGCTCAGCGTCTCCGACGACTCGACGCTGATCGTCCCCACGAGCACGGGGGCGCCCATGGCGTGGAGCTCCGCGATCTCCTCGGTCACCGCGTTGTACTTCTCCCGGCGGGACTTGAAGATGAGATCGTTCGAATCGTTGCGCCGCACGGGCCGGTTCGTCGGAATCACCACGACGTCGCGGTGGTACGTATGCCAGAACTCCTGGGCCTCGGTCTCGGCCGTTCCCGTCATTCCGGCGAGCTTTTCGTAGAGTCGGAAGTAGTTCTGGATCGTGATGGTCGCGAGGGTCTGGGTCTCGCCCTCGACCTTCACGTTCTCCTTCGCCTCGATCGCCTGATGCAGGCCGTCCGAATAGCGCCGGCCCGGCATGAGGCGGCCCGTGAATTCGTCGACGATCAGGATCTTTCCGTCCTGCACGACGTACTCCACGTCCTTCTCGTAAAGTGCGTACGCCTTGAGGAGCTGGAGGACGTTGTGGACCCGCTCGCTCCGCTCGCCGTGCGACCGCTCCAGCGCCCGCTTCCGCGCGACCTTCTCGGCCGGCGGCAGGCTCTCGTCCCCGTCGATGGCTCCGAGCTCCACCGAAAGGTCCGGGAGGAGGAACAGGTGCTTGTCTCGCTGGCTCGCGACGTCCCGGCCCTTCTCCGAGAGATCCACGGAGTGGCTCCGCTCGTCGATCGCGTAGTAGAGGTCCTCGTCGACCTCGTTCAGGCGCTTGTCGCGCAGGTAGTCCAGCTCGACCTTTTGGATCAGCCGTTTCAGAGCCGGCTGGTCCGACATGAGCTTCGTGAACCGCTTGTGCTTGGGGGCCCCGCGCTTTACTTGCAGAAGCTTGAGCCCCGCTTCGTACTCGGTCGCGTCGTCCTGTAAGAGCTGCTCGGCCTCGGCGAGAATCTTGGTCACGACCTGGTTCTGCGCCCGGACGACGCGCTCCACGTCGGGTTTCATCTCGTCGTATTTCTGGAGCGAGTGCTCGACCGGGCCCGAGATGATGAGGGGCGTGCGTGCTTCGTCGATGAGGACCGAGTCGACCTCGTCGACGATCGCGTAGTGATGGCCCCGTTGCACCCGGTGATCCCGATGCCGCGCCATGTTGTCGCGCAGGTAGTCGAAGCCGAACTCGTTGTTCGTCCCGTACGTGATGTCGCAGGCGTAGGCCGCGCGGCGCTCGGTGAAGTCCATCTGGTTTTGGATGCAGCCGACGGTCAGCCCGTGGAACGTGAACACGCGCCCCATCCACTCGCTGTCGCGCCGTGCCAAGTAGTCGTTCACGGTGACGAGGTGAACGCCCTTGCCGCTCAGGGCGTTCAGGTAGATCGGCAATGTGGCGACGAGCGTCTTTCCTTCGCCGGTCGCCATCTCGGCGATCTTTCCCTCGTGAAGGACGATCGCGCCCAGGAGCTGCACGTCGAACGGCACCATGTCCCACGTGACCGGAATGCCGACCACGTCCCACGAGGTGCCGCAGAGACGGCGGCACGTTTCCTTGACCACGGCGAACGCTTCCGGAAGCAGATCGTCGACCGTCTCCCCTTCCGCGAGCCGCGCGCGGAATTCCTGCGTCTTCGCGACGAGAGCTTCGTCGCTCAGGTCGCGGAGGCGTTCGAACTCGGCGTTGATCTCGCCGACGAGCGGCCACATCTTCTTGATGTCGCGCTCGTGCTTGGTTCCGGTCAGCCGGGTGATCCAGCTCAGCAAGGGCGATTCCTTTCCAACGCTTCGCGCGATTTCAGGGCGCCGGCGGCCCCTGCCTCGGACCCCCGCCGCCGGATAAGGCGAAACCCCAGGAGCGTGACGCCGCCGGGGTCATTGGGTTTGCATCTATGAAGTAACGTTATGGCTACGTTCGAATTACGCATTTCTCCCCGGTCCGGGTCGAAGCGGTCATCTGGCGGCAGTCTAGGTTCCGCCCGGTCGGGGTGTCAAGCCGGAACCGACATATGTAAGTAGAAAGACTCTGTCGATTGGATGCCGGTTCCCGGAAACGGGGTTCGGGAGCCTCGGAACGCTCCTGGCCGGCTACTTGAGGAAGAGCTCCATCGCGAACCCCGCCGAGAGCGGGATTCGGAAGTTGTCATCGAGCGGAATGGGAAGCAATTCGAACAGGGTCGCGACCAAGGCGCCGACGATCGCGACGTGGAAGGGGACCTCGGGAAGGAACAGCGTGATCCCGAAGCAAATCGCGAGGCAAGCCAGACTGCCCTCGAGCGTCTTTCCGAAGATCCGAATCCGGCCGATCGACTTCCCCACGATGGCCGCGACCGTGTCGCCGACGATCAGGAACGAGAGCGCGAGCACCGCGATGGGTTTCGGAAAGAGATGGATCGAAAGCAGGCACGCGATCAAGAGGTAGGTGGAGCCGAGGAGCGAGGCGTCTTCGTGATTTCGGAGCAGCTCCCCGAAGAAGTGCCGGAATAGATTCCGGCTGCGGGGATGATTGAGGCGGAACACCTCGATCGCGAGGGACAGGATGACGGAGGCGAGCAGCGCGCGCTCCCAATCGCGGTGCCACGCGTCGGGGCTGACGTAATAGCCGATGGGGATGACGAGCGACGCGAGATGGATCGCCTTGCGCTTCAGTTCCGACGCGAGGAGCACCCCGTCCCACCCCTCCTAGTGTGCGCGCGTGCCGTACAACGACTCGTACCGCCGCCATGCCGCGTAGACTTGCTTCACGTAGTCGCGAGTCTCGCGATACGGGATCAGCTCGACCCACCGGTCGTCGACCGGCCCGCGGTCGCGTATCCATCGTCGGACCGCGTCCTCGCCGGCATTGTATGCCGCCAGCACGGCGCGCGGGTCGCCGAATTCGCGCGCGAGCTTCCGGACGTATCGGGCCCCCAGGCGGACGTTCACCTCGGCGACGTAGAGCGACTCCTCGGGCACCGTGTGTCCCGCGAGCTGCGACGCGGTGGACGGCAGAAGTTGCAGGAGGCCGAGCGCCCGCGCCTTCGAACGCACGTCGCGGCGATAGCCGCTCTCTTGTCGCATGATCGCCCAGAGGAGGCCCGGCGGGAGCGACTCCTGCGCCGCGGCGTTGAAGATCTCGAGCGCGTAGGCGGGCGGGTATTCCCAGCGCGCCGCCGCGACGTTCTCCGACGCGGGGCGAATTCCACGGAATTGACCCCGCTCCTCGAGCGCGTCGGCGCAGGAAGACTCGGTGTTTCGTTCCGCGTCGCGCGCGCACTCTCGAAGCTCCTCGAGCGCGAGCGATTTCAGCCCCAGCGCCTCCAAGACTCGGGCGCGAAGCGGCGGATCGACGCGAGCCCCTTGGCCGAGCCGCGGCGCCGTGCGGCCCGGCGTCTCGACACGAAACGACTGTGTCTCGGAGGGCCAGACGCCGGCCCCCCCTCCGGGGGCTTCCAGCAGTTCGGCGGCGCGAAGTCCCTCGTAGCTCAAGGGCGCGATTCGGACGGTCGACTCGAACGCCGCGCGGGCGTCGGCCGTGTCGCCTCGGGACGCGGCCACCTGCCCGAGCCAGAACTGAACGTCGGCCGACTCCGTTTTCGGTGGCGCCGTGAGGAGCGCGCGTGCGGAATCCGGGGCGCCCGCGCGGAGCCAGGACAAGGCGCCGTGGACCCGCGCGGTCCCGGCGTAGGACGCGCTTCGCAGGTAGGGTCTCGCCCAGGCGTAGACGCCCGCCGATGCGAGCGGGGGCCGGCGATCCTCCCACTCGCGGGCGCGCTCCCACGCCGCCTGCTCCCCCGCCGACCCCGTCGGGTCGAGCGCGCTCGCCAG
>DATEND010000464.1:0-4001 GCA_035275245.1 Candidatus Eiseniibacteriota bacterium | reverse complement strand
TGAAGGAGCTGGAGGCAGCCGTCGCGAATTACGTCGGCGGCCAGGACTCGGCCGAGTCCACGCCGCCGCTCCACGCCGTGGCGCTCTCCTCCTGCACCGCGGCGCTCCATCTCGCGCTGATCGCCGTTGGCGTCGGTTCGGGGGACGAAGTGGTCACGTCGCCCTACACGTTCGTCGCGACCGGCGAGACGATCCTCTACCTGGGGGCGCGGCCGGTGTTCGTCGACGTCGAGGCGGCAACCAAGAACCTCGACCCGTCACTTCTCGAGCGGGCCATCACGCCGAAGACGCGCGCCATCGTCTCCGTCTCGATCGCGGGGCATCCCTGCCGCGCGGCGGAGATCGCGGCGATCGCAAAGCGACACGGCATCCCGGTCATCGAGGATGCGGCCCACGCTCTGACCGCCCGCATCTGGAGCGCTCCGGTCGGCCGGCAAGCCGACGTCACGTGCTTCTCCTTCTACGCGACGAAGGGTGTCACCGCGGGCGAGGGCGGCATGGTGATGACGGCGAACGCCGAATGGGCGGAGCGGGTCCGGCGCCTCTCGCTCCACGGCCTCTCGGCGGCCGCGTGGTCCCGCTATGACAAGGGCGGGTGGTGGGAGTACGACGTGATGGAGCTGGGATACAAGTACAACCTGACCGACATGCAGGCCGCGCTTGCGCTGGCGCAGATGGGCCGCGCGGAGGAGATGCGCGCGCGGCGGGAGCGGATCGCCGAACGTTACGCGGCGGCGCTCGCGGGGATCGCGGGCCTCCGCGTGCCGGCGGTCGCCGAGGGCATGCGGCACGCGTGGCACCTCTACCAGATCGCGGTCTCGCCCAAGGACGGGGCGGGCGTCGATCGAAACGCGCTCGCCCTGGCGCTTCGCGAGGACGGCATCGGCACGAGCGTTCACTTCAAGCCGCTGCACCTCTTCCACTGGTACAAGGAGCGGCTCGGAGTTCGAGACGGCGACTGTCCCGTGGCGGAATCCTGCTACGCGACGACCCTTTCGCTGCCGATCTATCCTGACTTGAGCGACGCCGACGTGGATCGCGTGGCGGATCGGGTCAAGGCGCACATGACCGGCTCCTCGGCCGGCTCGGCCAGCTCCGCTGGGAGGACCTGACATGGCCGACACCTTCGACGCGACGACGCACTGGGACGCGCTCCGCGAGCGCATGGAGAAGGGCGGGCCGCGCGAGGTCGCGCGGTACGTGCTGGAATTCGAACCTGACGAGCGCAAGGCGCTCTTCTCGTTCGCGCAGAAGTCGTTCGCGCGGAAGGACTGGCTCGGAAAGTCGTTCGACGGGCTGATCGACGTGGTGCAAACCGGCATCGACGATGCGCTGACCCTCGCGAATCAATCGACCGATCCCGAGAAGGCCTGGAAGTGGACGGAGCACGCGAACATTCTCGCGTTCAATCTCTCCGCCGACCTCTGCGAGTGCTGGCCCGGCGACGACGTCCCGCGCGAGCGGCACCACCTCGAGACGGGGCTGCGGCTGGGCGAGAAAAGCGTCCGTTGGCGTCGGGAGCTGGGAAAGCCGCCCGAGCGCCGCGCGCTCGCCTACTGGGTCGTCGGAATGCACCACCTGTCCCTGGGACAGACGCACGAGGCGCTCGGCGCCTGGGTGACCGCATCGGGCCTCGCCACGGCGGATCGCGAAGCCGCGGGGTTGCCCCACCGGGTGGAGCCGGGAGGCGACTTCGCCGTGATTCTCTACGCGGGGTACGTCGGGCTGGCGCGCATCGCGGTCGGTGACGCGGCTGGGCGCGCCGCGTACGAGGCGGCCTGCCGGGCTTTCGAAGAGACGGTCGCGCGCATCCCGGACAAGAAGGACGACGCTCAGTTCGGATTGGATCAGCTGCGGCACGTGGAGCGGAAGTTCGTCGGGACCGGCCCGGGCGCTACTTCAAGTACAAGGCCTTGATCTTCCCCCAGGTCGTCGTGGTCACCGCGTCCGTGGCGGGCGCTTCGTTGCTGGTCGCGGTCGCGGTGTAGATCACGTCGCCGCCGCCGGGAAGGCTGTTTCCGTTTGCCGCGTTCCCCGCGCAATAGAATGTCACCGTCCCGGCGCCGGCCGCCACAGGCGCGGTCCAGTTGAAGGTCCAGGAGACCGGACCGTCCAGCGTTCCGGCGAAGGTCCCGTTCGTTTCTCCCGAGTAGTGGCTCGCGTAGGCCCGCGGACCCGTATCCACGAAATTGGACGATACGATTGTCGTGTTGCTCACCGCGGTCAACCATCCGGCCATGACCTTGTGTTGCAGGCTGTCCCGAATCGGCACGAGCTGAAAGCCCCACCGCGACTGGCCCGCGCGCTCGAGCTGGACCGTGATGGAGTAGGTCTGTCCAGGTGTGTAGGACGCGGGGACGTTCTGGATTTCGAGGGAGCCGCCCGCCAGGTTGACCCCGCCGGTGTGGCACTGCGAGCAGAGCCCTTCCCCGGGCGCCCCTGATTCCGAAACGGGCGGAATGAAGGAGAACGCGGTTGCCTTCCGCGCCGAGGAAAACGCCACCGCGGCCCCGATCACGAGCGCGCAGAGCGCGAGCACGCCCGTCACCACCCAGAATCGATTCATGCGACCCCCCCGTCGCCGGCTTTCGCCTCGAATGTTCACGTCCCGACCAGCTCCTTGACCTTCGCGACGATCCGGCCGGCCGACTTCCCGTCGCCGTAGGGATTCACTTTCGTCGCCATCGCGGCGTAGGCCGCGGAATTCGTGAGCAGCTCGGTCGCGGCGGCCACGATCGGCGCCCGGTGCGGGCCGACGAGGCGGACCACCCCGGCCTCGACCGCCTCCGGCCGCTCCGTCTCGTCCCGCAATACGAGGACCGGTTTCCCGAGTGACGGTGCTTCCTCCTGGATTCCGCCCGAATCGGTCAGGATCAGGTGGGACGCCGCCATGAGATCGGCGAACGCCTTGTACTCGAGCGGGGGAATCGCGTGGATCCCGGGGATCCCCGCGAGGGCTTCGCGCGCCGGCCCGCTGACGTTCGGGTTCGGATGGACCGGGTAGACCACGTCCACGTCCGCGTGCTGGGCCGCGAGGTCGCGGAGGGCCGCGAAGATCTGCTCCAGGGGCGCCCCGAAATTCTCGCGCCGGTGCGCCGTCACGAGCACGATGCGCTTCCCGCGAAGCGGGAGCGCCGGGAGGCGCGACGGCTTCCGCTTCACGACGCCGAGGAGCGCGTCGATCACGGTGTTTCCCGTGACGGTGACCCACGCGTCGTCGACGCCCTCGCGCGCGAGGTTCAGCGCGGCGCGCTTGGTCGGCGCGAAGTGGTGCGCGGCGATCACCGAGGTGATGCGGCGGTTCACCTCCTCCGGATACGGATACTCGTTGTCGCCGGTCCGAAGCCCGGCCTCCACGTGGCCCACCGGGATGCGCCGGTAAAAGCCGGCGAGCGACGCCGCCATGGTGGTCGTCGTGTCGCCCTGGACCAGGAGGAAGTCGGGACGCGTCTCCTCGAGGTAGGGGTCGAGCAGCGCGAGCGCGCGCGTCGTGACCTCGGTCAGCGTCTGTCCGTCCCGCATCAGATCGAGGTCGTGGTCGGGCTTGATGTCGAAGAGCGAGAGGACCTGGTCGAGCATCTCGCGGTGCTGCGCCGTGACGCAGACGAGCGAGCGGATTCCCGGCTCCTGGGCGAGCGCCTGGAGCACGGGCGCCATCTTGATCGCCTCCGGGCGGGTCCCGAAGACGGAGAGGACGGTCTTCACGCTGCTAGTCGAAAGCCAGGAGAAAATGATGCAACGGCATGGTGATCTGCCTCGGATCCAGAGACGCCGCGGACTCTCGGCCTACAATCAATCCGTACGATTGGGGATACTGGTCCATGAATGCATGCAGCCCCGCGAAGTCATCGAGCCTTCGCCGGTACTTCACCTCGACCGCAAGATACTTACCCCCGCCCAGCGTAACGACAAAATCTACTTCACGCTGCTTCTCGCGGTAGTATGCGAGGCTCACGATCCCCGGCCACCGAGATAATACATTGAATGCGAGGTTTTCCGCG
>DATEND010000463.1:0-2410 GCA_035275245.1 Candidatus Eiseniibacteriota bacterium | reverse complement strand
ATTTGCCACGCTTGTCCAGTTCGCCGATCACGGTGAAGGGACGCCCGCCGATCGCGATGCTCTTCCCCGGCGCGTTCCCGTGCGGAAAGAGCGTCTCGACCTGGTCGAGCCCGAGCACCACCACCGGGGCCCGGTGCTCGAGCTCGCTCTCGGTGAAGAAGCGCCCCGCGGAGACCGCGTAGTTGTTCGTGACCAGGAAGTCGGGGCTCGTCCCGATCACGAAGGCGGGGCGCGTCTCGGTCTCCCGGTAGCGAAGCGGCGCCTGCGTGAAATTGAGAGGCGCCACCGCGAGGACCGCGTCGCAGTGGGTGCGGATGGCCTCGGCGTCGTCCACCGTGAACCAGGGACGGCGCCGAAGGCTGTCGGGAAAGTCGCCGAACCAGGCGCCCGGCGCGAAGGGACGGATGTAGAGCACGTCCGTTCCGATCTGCGCCAACTGTGACTTCATGCTCCGATTGAGGCCCTCGATGATCGACACCATCGCCATGATCGTCGTGATGCCGATGATGACGCCGAGGACCGTCAGGAAGGAGCGGAGCTTGTTCGTCCGAATGGCGCCGAGCGCGATCGTGACGCCTTCGCCCACCTCGATCGCCATGCGCTACTCCTGCCGAAGCGCCACGATCGGATCGAGGCGCGCGGCGCGCGTGGCCGGATAGACGCCGAAGAAGAGGCCCACCGAGGACGCCACGCCCAGGCTGATCGCCACCGACCATGGCTGGATCGTGGCCGGGAGCGGCGTCGCCGCCCGGATCGCGAGGGCGACCGCGATGCCGAACGCGATTCCGAGCACGCCGCCGAAGAGCGACAGCACGACCGCCTCGCTCAGGAACTGTCCGATCAAGTCGGCGCGCTTCGCGCCGAGCGCCTTCCGGATGCCGATCTCGCGCGTCCGCTCGGTCACGGCCACGAGCATGATGTTCATGATCACGATCCCCCCCACGAGGAGCGAGATCGCCACGAGCGCGATCGTTCCGGCGAAGATCCCGCCGGTCAGGCTCCGATAGAGGGCCTGGAAGGTCTCGGCGGTCGAGATCGCGAAATCGTCGGGAGCTCCGAGGGGAATGTGCCGTTGCGCGCGGAGGATCACCCGCGCCTCGTCCTGGACGCGCTCGAGGCCCGCCCCGGGGGCCCCTTTCACGAGGATCGTAAGGGACCGGCGCGAGCCGTACATCTTGTGGAACTGCCCGAGCGGCGTCACCACGACATTGTCCTGGCTCTGCCCGAGCACGTTGCCCCGTGGCTGGAACGTCCCCACCACCCGGAGGTCGTGGCCGCTCACCTTGATGGATTGGCCGATCGGATCGACGCGCGGGAAGAGTGCGGCGGCCACTTCGGAACCGATCACGCAGACGGGGCGCCGCCGCTCGACGTCGGCCGTTTCGAGCTGCCGCCCCTGGTCCAGCTCGAATTTGCTCGTCTGCTCGTAGTTCTCGGTCGTTCCCAGGATCCGCACGTTCGCGAGCTCCGTCCGGCCCGCGCGCACCCGATGGTTCCCTTCCGCCTGCGCGACGACGTGAGACGCGGACCGCATCCGCGCCGCCAGGGCGCCGGCTTCGAGGATGGTCAGGTCGCGCCGCTTCTGCGCGTCCTCCCATTCCTTCTCGTCGGTGATCAGGCCGAACTTGTCGATGGTGACGACCTGGAGGCCCTGCTCGAGGATCTTCTCGCTGACGTACGTGTTCATGCCGTCTATGATCGCCACGACGGCGATCACCGACATGACGGCGACCACGTTGCCGAGAACGGTCAGAACGGAGCGAAGCTTGTTGGCGCGGATCGCGTCGAGGGCGATCTTGACGTTTTCCCCCATCGCGAGCCAGAGCTCGCGGCGGGAGACGCTCCGGGGGCTCATGCGCCCGCGGGCGCGGGGGGCGTCGACGGCGTGGGCGGCACGACGGGCACGTGCGTGCGATCGCTCTCGATGAGGCCGTCCCGAAGCCGAACGACGCGGTGGGCGCGCGCGGCGACGTCCTCCTCGTGCGTGACGAGGATCACCGTGTTGCCCCGGCGATGGATCTCGTCCAGGAGCGCCATGATCTCGGTCCCTGTCTTCGAGTCGAGGTTCCCGGTCGGCTCGTCGGCGAGCACGATCGATGGATCGTTCACCAGCGCGCGGGCGATCGCGACCCTCTGGCGCTGGCCGCCGGAAAGCTCGTTCGGGCGGTGGTGCATGCGATCCGCAAGGCCGACCAGGTCCAGCATGGAGCGGGCGCGTTCCTTCCGTTCCTTCGAGGCGCGGCCGGCGTAGATCAGCGGGAGCTCCACGTTGTGGAGCGCGTCGGCGCGCGGGAGTAGGTTGAAGGTCTGGAAGACGAAGCCGATCTCCTTGTTTCGGATGGCCGCCAGCTCGTTGTCGTCCATGCGCGACACTTCGCGCTCGTTGAGGGTGTAGGTGCCCGTGCTGGGT
>DATEND010000462.1:0-7485 GCA_035275245.1 Candidatus Eiseniibacteriota bacterium | reverse complement strand
TTCTCGATGGCGATGGTCGCCTGGCTCGCGAGCATCTTCAGCACTTCCTGATCGTCGGAGCTGAACTCTCCGCCGGGCTCGCGGTCCACGGCGGTGATCGTTCCGACCACCGCCTCGTTCGAGGTCAGCGGGACGATGACCGCGCTGTTCGCCCGAAGCGCGGACAGGACGTCCTCGACCCCCACGGTTTCCGTCAAGTCGGTCACCAGCGCCGGCTGGGCGTTCTGGACCACCTGGCCGTGATAGCCGATCCCCATCGAGAAGCGAAGCTGCTTGAACCGGTCCTCCGGGATGCCGAACGCGGCCTCCGCGTAGTAGTCGTCGGACGCGATGTCGTGGAGGAAGAGAAGGCAGGCCTTGGCGCCGGTCATCCGAGCCGCCCGGGCCACGACCACCTCGCAGGTGTTCTGGAGGCTCAGGGAGAGGCTCATCGCCTTGCCCGCGTCGTACAGGTTGCCCATCCGGTCCGTAGCGAGCTCCACCTTTCGGCGGAGGATCTCCTCGTGCTGCTGGAGCTCGCTGTTCGCCCGCTCCAGCTGCTCGATCAGCTTCCGGTTCTGGACCACGAGGCCGCGACTCTCGAGCCCCCGCTCGATGGCCTTGTTCGTCTCCCAGAGGTCGAAGGGCTTCGTGATGTAGTCGTAGGCGCCCTGGCGCAGCGCGTCGATCGCGGTCGTGGTCGAGGCGTACCCGGTGATCAGGATGACCACCGTATCCTTGTCGGCGGCCTTGGCGGCGCGCACGACCTCGAGGCCGTCCACGCCGGGCAGGTTGATGTCGGTGAGGACCAGGTCGAATTTTTCGGACGTCACCTTCGCGATGGCGTCGTCGCCGTTGTCCGACGAGACGACGTCGTAGCCCTGCTGGGTCAGAAGGTCACGGAAAATGGCAACGACCTGCTCCTCGTCGTCAACGACGAGAATGCGCGCCTTCGCCGGCTCCGCGGAGGGCGGCCTCGTTTCCATTGGCTTGACCTTCGTTCCCATTGCGCTACTCCGTCCCTCTCAGTTCGCTACGGTCTTGTCCAGCGGCGCGCCCTCGATGCCGACGATCTTCTCTCCCTGCTTCGCCTGGAGCAGCGCGCGCTCGGCGCGCGTGTTCAACGACATCGGATCGCTCGCGTCCGCGGGGAACGTCGCGATGCCGATGTTCACCGTGAACCGGCGGCGCTTGTTCCCGGCGTGCTTCTCGACCAGCCCGCGGAGCCGCTCCGCCGCGATCATGGCCTCGTGCGTGTCGGTGTGCGGCAGCAGGATGCGGAACTCGCCCGTGCGGTAGCGCGCGACGCAGTCGGTCTCACGCGCGGCCCGCTTCAGGGCACGGCCCATGTCGGAGAGAATCTGGGAGTTCACGGCATTGGTCGCGCGCGGCCGGGCGCTGGTCGCCGAGTCCAGATCCAGCACGACGACCGAGAGCTTGTGACCGTAGCGACGCGCCTTCCCCATCTCGCTCTCGAGCGACCGGTCGAACGCGCGCTTGTTGTAGAGGGAGGTCGCCACGTCGGTCAGGCCCAGGCGCTCCTCCTCTCGGATCAGCATGAGGCGCGTCACGAGCGCGGATACTGGGAGCATCATCAGGGAGATCCGCTTCGCGCTCTCCTCGTCGAAGGCGCCCGGACGCGAGTGGCACACGTTGATCACTGCGGACACTTCGCCCTGGACGACGATCGGGACGGAGAGGAAGGACCGAACGCTCGGCGCCTCCGATCCGCCCTCGCGGTGCAGGTCGTTCAGGAGCACAGGTTTCTTCTGCTCGGCGACCCACGACGAGAAGCCGTGGCCCCGGTCGAACCGAACATGGCCGATCAGGTCGACGCGCTCTCCGATCGTGACGGCTTCCTCGAGGGCCCGCGTCTCGCGGTTGAAGAGGAAGAGGCTCGCGTTCTCGAACGGCACGCCGCGCCGGATCTGGATCATGGCGTCGCGGATGGCCGCAGCGGAGTCGCCCGGACGCGACGTGATCTCCGCGATCTCGCCCAGGATCTCCTCGTCGGAGACGGCGCGCGCCGCGGCCGACGACTTGCCCTTCGAGAGCATCGCCATGAGCTTCCGGTTGATCGCGATCGCGCTCGCGAAGACGTCCGAAGAGCGCTTCTTGGCGGCGGACAGGGCGAGATCCTTCGCGAAGTGATCGCACTCGGCTTTACGCAAGATTCGGCGGCCGCCCAGGACCTCCAGGAGCCTCTGTTCGGAACGGATGAATCGTTCGGTCGCCTCGACGAGACGCTTGGACCCCGCGCCGTTTCGCTGCTTCATGACTTCCTCCTTGAAGTGCTACGGACGGGCGTCTTGCCCCGCGCCCCCGACGAAGCCCGGCACCACGGCCGAATCGACCATGAGGACGTGCTGGCTCTCCTTCACCGAATGCTTGGACTTGGAATCGACCGGAGCGAGGACCAAAGGCGGACCCAGCTCCTTCACGTACACCGAGAACGTCTCGCCCGGCGTCCAATCGGGCGCGCCGTGCGCCATCAGCGTGAAGCCGTGGAACTGGAGCAGCGCGCGCCCGCGGCCCAGATTGCGGGCCACGGTCATCGGCGCGACCTCTCCGTCGGTCAGCGAGGAATAGAGCGCCGCGCCCAACCCCGGTTCGAATCGGACGCGAATCTCCACCTGGCGCGACGCGCCGGTGTTGGTGCGGTGCTTGACCGCGGCGGATCCCATCAAAGCTCCTCCTGCGACCTGCGAAACTCGGCGAACAGGGCCTTCTCCCGCTCGGTTTCGCGGATCACGTCTTGAACCAGTTCCGCCAGCATCACGTTTCGAGCGCCGGCGTCGGGCTCCACCAACGCCCATGCGGAGGCCTGAACCGGCTCCGGGGATAGCCCCGTCGCCCAGGCATAACCGGCCCGTTCCGCAAGGGAGTTGGCGATGTGGACCAGCGCCGAGAGCGCGCGGTTTCGCGCGGCGGCGTCCGGTCTGTGATGGCAAGCGATCGCCTCGACGATGTCGGCGGGGAGTCCCCACCTCTCGGCGAGCCAGCCGCCCACTTCCGCGTGGTCCGATCCGAAGAGACCGCGCTCGGCCTCCGCGACGGGCGTGTGCTGCGCCCGGCAGAGGGCCAAGACCGCGTCGTATCGCGCGGGGTCGTTCTGCCGCAGGGCCACCTTGCCCAGGTCGTGGAGCAGGCCGGCCGCGTAGGCGTCGCCGGTCAGGCGGAACTTCGCCCGCTCGGCGAGCGCGCGCGCCGCGATGCCGCACGCCATCGAATGGCTCAGGAGACCCTCCAACGCCGAGCCGGCCTGGCCGAGCGTCTGGACCACGGAGGAGGTGAGCACCAGGTCGCGAATCGTGCTGGCGCCCAGGACCAAGACCGCGAGGTCGACCGAGCCGACCTTGCGCGGGAAACCGTAGAAATCGGAATTGGCGAGCTTCAAGGTCCGTGCGGTCAGCGCGGGGTCGAGCGCCACGATCCTCGCGATCTCCTCGGAGGTCGCGTCGGGACGCGCCACCTCTTCGATCAGCCGCGAGGCCACGATCGGAAAGGTCGGGAGGGTCATGGTCGCTTCGGTGACACGCCGAAGGGCGACCCGGTCGCCCGGTGCGCGCGGCGCCGGACGGGTCGCGGCGCGGGTCGAGGCTTGAGCGCGCATCAAACGATCCGCGCGAGCCGCGCCTTGAGGGTCTTCACGGCGCGGGTATGAATCTGGGAGACCCGCGATTCGGAAATGTGAAGCGCTTCGCCGATCTCCTTCAGCGTCATCTCTTCGTAGTAGTAGAGGGCGACGACCAGGCGTTGCTGCTCGGGAAGGCCGTCGATCGTCTCCATCAGGACTTCCTTCGACTCCTCGTTCTCGATCAGCTCCAGGGCGTCCGTTTGGGACGGGTCGTCCACGATATCCTCGAGCTGGATGAAATCCTGGTCCTCGTCGCCGGTGACGGCCTTGGAGAGCGAGAGGAGCGCTGTTCCGTGCACCTCGTCCATGAGGCGGGATAGCTCGACGGGGCTCAGGTTCAGAGCCTCGGCGACCTCTTCCTCGGTCGCGGCTCGGCCCAGCTTCTGTCCCAGATCGCGCGCGGCTTCCTCGACGGTGCGCGCCTTACGCCGGATCGAGCGCGAGGCCCAGTCGAGGGAGCGAAGCTCGTCCAGGATCGCCCCGCGGATCCGCCAGATCGCGTAGGTCTCGAACTTCGTCCCCTTCCCGGCGTCGTACTTCTCGAGCGCGTCGAAGAGGCCGATGATCGCCGCCGACGTCAGGTCGTCCCGCTCGACCGATTTGGGCAGGTGAAGCGCCATCCGGTCGACGACGTACTTGACGAGCGGCGCGTACTTGCTGAGCGCGACTTCTTTCTGACGCTCCTTGCGGTTTCGGGAGCGCGGAGCGCGATTCGAGAGCAGATGAAGCACCGACATGGAAGCCATGGGTTCTCTCCCGCGCTAGCGTTCGCCGCGCGCGCGCCGCGACCGGGGAGCGACGTCCCGGTGTTGCTCGTAATAGCGGCGAAGTGCGGTTCGCATGAGAATCAGACCGAAACCGAGACCGATGAGTGCCACGATGACGAACGCGATGAGCCCGCGCAGAAACACGACGGGCCAAGGCGCCTGGGTGAGACCCGTGAGGGACGCCGAGACGAACCCGGCCAGCACGGCCGTGACGCACGTGAGCCGAACGAGCATCGCCCGCACGTCAGACCTCCTCCGGCACTTCGTCGCGCGGCACGAGCGTGAAGCTGCCGTTCGGCGAAGAAGCTGGATCCGCGGGGCTCATGCCGAGCACGCGGCGCGCCAGCGCGTAGATGCAGGACGCGGCGGGCGAGTAGGGATAGGTGGAGAGAAAGGGCTCCTGGCGGAGCACGGACTTGGGCACCGACTCGTCGGCCAGGATCGCGCCCCAGTACTCGATGTCGAGGTTCAGGAACCGCTTCGCCACTTGGCGGACGCGCTTCGCGACCGAGGCGGCTTCCTCCTCGGAATCCGCCTCGTTCACGATGAGAACCGGCACCGAGCGGAGGCTTCGGCGCGAGAGGACCTTGATCATGGCGTAGGCGTCGGAGAACGCGGTCGGCTCGGGCGTCGTCACGACGAGGATCGGGTCGGCGACCTGCGCGAGCGAAACCGCGCCGCGGCCGATTCCCGAGGGGCAATCGATCAGGATGACGTCGACGTCCGACTCCAGCTCGGCGAGCGAGCGGATGAGGACCTCGGTCCGATATTCGTCCAGGTTGGCGAGCTCTTCGACGCCGCTCGACGCGGGAAGGATGCGAATGCCGTCGGGGCCCTCGAGCACGACGTCGGCCACGCTTCGCTGACCCAGGATCACGTCCTGCATGTCGTACTGCGGCGCGATGCCGAGGAGCAGATCGACGTTCGCCAAGCCCAGGTCGCCGTCCACGACGAGCGGGCGGAGGCCCTGGCGCGCGAGCGCGATGGCCAGGTTCGTGACGATGTTCGTCTTGCCGACGCCGCCCTTGCCGCTCGTGACCGCGATGATGCGGCGGCGTGGCCGCATCGGCGGCGGCGCGACGGCGGGCTTGGCGCCGGAATTCGGGCGAGCGTTCTTCCGCGGGGCGCGCTTCTTCGTGCGGCGCGGCGTCGTCTCGGCCCTGTTCTCGATCTCGCTCATGTCCCCTTCCTCGTGCAAGTCTGGTGCCGCGGAGTTAACTCGTTACTAGTTGCGACTTATGCCGTTTGCGAGGTTTCGGCGCCGGTCAGAAGTGGCGGGACCGGATGGCGTAGCGTCCAAATTTCTACCGGCTTGCGAGGCGCTTAAGCACGCCCCGCAAGGGTCAGGAATGCTTCCAGCCGCGCCGGTACCGTGTCGCCTGGACCGCGCGCGCCAACTCGGCGTCGATGCCCTCGAGCGTCTCTTCTTCCGCCCTCGACTTCGCGGTGCCGAGATCGGCGAGCGCGCACCACTGTGCCTGCGTCGATCCGAGGAGCAGACGCCGGCCCTCGACCTCCACGACCACCAGCGTTCGCCCGATGCCCACGCGCGTGCGGCTCAGGACCTGCACGTCCGGATCGGGCAGCCCGAACCGGGGCGAGTCCTGCCCCGAGCGGCCCCAGATCCAACGCACGGCCCCGTATAGCGTCGCGGCGGCCACCGCGAGTGCGACGCCGATGATGAAGATCGAGTTCATCGAGGGCTCCTCCCTGGCAGCGCCGGATGGCGCGTGAGCGAAACGACGCGGACGGCCGCGCGGCCGCCGGCATCGATCAGCGTTCCCAATGCGACCGTCACCCCGTTCGCCACGATCTCGACCGGGTCGCCGGCGGCGCGCGACAGCGGGATCACGTCGCCGGGCTTCAGCGCGCTCACCTTTTCCGGGGCGAGATCGGTGAAGCCCGCATCGACGACGACGTGGAACCGCTCGGTCGGCGCGGGCACGTGCGGCCCTTGATCGAGCAGGGCCGCGATTTCTTCGGGCGTGAGCAGACGGGACATGGCCCTTACCGCGAACCGCGCGTGGTGGCGCCGACGACGGCGCGAACGAAGGCGAGGTAACGGCGCATCTTGACGACTTCCAGCGTGGACGGCGTCTCGCGCGACTGGTCGGATCCGTTCTTCGGCTTCCGGGCGGTGCGGCTCTTCGTGCGCTGCATGGCGTCCTCCTTCACCCTCGAATCGACGGGCCTTCCGGGCCCGGGCCGACGGCACGAACCGGCCGTCGATAGAGGCAAAAGGCAACGCTCGTGCCGGGTCCGAGGGCCCGGAGGAGGAACACGCTAAGTTGTTTGGTGGTGGTTGATTACAGCCACGTCATGGCGGGAGAAACTTCCTGTTTGGATCGGCAAGGACGGCGAAAACTTGAGCGAAATGCGAAGCGTCGTGCAGAACGAAGCCGCCGGGGCGGCGTGAGAAACTACGCGATCAGCATCGCGTCGCCATAGGAATAGAAGCGATATCCCTCGCGGACGGCCTCGTCGTACGCGGCGAGGATCCGCTCCCGGCCCGCGAGCGCGCTGACCAGGAAGAGAAGCGACGAACGCGGCAGGTGGAAGTTGGTGACCATCGCGTCGACGACCCGGAATTCGAACGGCGGCACGATGAAGAGCGAGGTGTCGCGCCAGGCTCCGTCTTCCGGCTCGCCGCTTCGCGCCCAGGACTCGAGGGTGCGGACCGAGGTCGTGCCGATCGCGATCACGCGGCTGCCGCCTTGCCGCGCGGCGCGGACCGCCGCGACGGTCTTTGGCGGAACGCAATACGCCTCGGGGTCGAGCACGTGCGCGGTCGGGTCCTCGGTCGCAACGGGCCGAAAGGTTCCGGGGCCCACGTGGAGCGTGACTGATTCGATCGTAGCACCCGCCGCCCGGCACTGGGCCAGCGTCGCCTCGGTGAAGTGGAGCCCGGCCGTGGGCGCCGCCACGGAGCCGGGATCGCGCGCGTAGACGGTCTGGTAGCGCTCCCGATCCGACGGCTCGTCGCCTCGTTCCATATAAGGTGGGAGCGGAACGTGGCCGGTTCGAGCCAGCCACGACTCGAACGCCGGCGCGTCGGTTCCCTCCGCGGCGGCGGGTCGAAAGGAGATCCGCCGAACGCCGCGT
>DATEND010000461.1:0-2519 GCA_035275245.1 Candidatus Eiseniibacteriota bacterium | reverse complement strand
AGGCCGAAGCGCGCCAGCGCGAGCCGGCTCAAGAAGGCCTGGACCAGGACCGTCAGGAGCGACACGCCGGTATAGAAGGCGGCAAAGAGCCGAAGCAGCTCCTCGCCCCGGCCGAACATCGTCGCGGCCCGTGCCTTGAAGACGAAGTCGATGAGCGCCTCCGAGATCGTGACGAGGAGCACGAGCAGGACGAGGTTCTGGATGTACGGCATGCTCCGGAGCACCGCGATCGGAGAGGAAGCCTCGCCGCGCTTCGCGCTCTCGCGTGAGGCAGCCTCCCGCGCCGCCGCGATCGGATCGTCCGCCAGGGGGCGGAGGCGCCGGACGAGCACCGCGCAGAGGACGTGGATCGCCGCCAGGATCGGAAGCATGGACGTCACGGAGAGCATGTCGCCCACGCGCTCCGAGAGGACGCCGCCCAAGAGCCCGCCGATCGTCCCGCCGGCCGTGATCCGCGCGAGCTCGCGCTTGGCGGCGCGAGGCTCGAACCGCTCGTTCAAGAACGACCAGAATCCCGAGATGAGAAGCCCGCCCAGGGCGCCGTGATGGAGATAGACGGCCACCGCGATGGCGTTTCGGTAGGTCGCCGACAGAGACCACTCCACGAGCAGGAGCACGGCGCTCACCGCGAAGCCGACCGGCATGACACGGGCCGGGCCGACCTTCGCCATGATGCGCGACGTCATCCCGGCGAGCGCGATCGAGAGGATCGCGGAGCCGATCATCATGATCGGGAGCGAGGAGAAGTCGAACGAGGAAAGGAAGAGCGCGTCGCGTGTGGCCTTCGCCGCCACCTGATAGGCGATCATGGCGGCCGCCGTCACGGCGGCCGTGGCGGCGGTCTTTCGGATGTCGGAGGCTGGCGGGCTCAAGCCCTCAGTCTAGCGTATTGAAACCCGCCGACTCCATCGGGCGGTCCTAAAGGGTGACGCAGCTCACCCACCCGAAACGGAGAAGCCGATGAAAACGACACGAACCATCGCAACCACCCTAGGTGCCCTCCTACTCGTCCTTTCGCTCAACGCGGCCGCGGGCGCGGCTCAAGAAAGCGATGACCTTCCCGTGAACGCGGCGATGCGCGCCGCGGTGATCGACTCTACCATTCGATTCGTAGACGAGAGCTACTTCGACTCGTCGGCGGGCCGCCGCCTGGCGGACGCCGTTCGGCGCGCTCACAAGGCGAAGCGATTCGACCGTTGCGCCACGGCATCCGCCCTCTCCGAGTCGCTCACGGCGACGCTTCGGAGCGTCGTGCCCGATCAGCATCTACGAGTGGACTTCTCGGTGCGCCCGATGCCGATGGAGGACGCGACTCGAAAGCCCACCGTCGAGGAGAGCGCCCGCCGGGACGACCAGAGCCGCCGACGAAACTTCGGATTCGAGCGCACCGAGCGCCTGGCGGGAAACGTCGGCTACCTGAACATTCGCCGCTTCGAGCGGCCGTGGCTCGCCGGCGAAACGGCCGCGGCCGCCATGGCGTTCCTGGCGAACACCGACGCCCTGATCATCGACCTGCGCGGAAACGGCGGCGGCTACGGAGACATGGTCAACTTCCTCGCGACCTACTTCTTCGAGGGCGAGCCGGTGCATCTGCGGGACGTGCACGACCGGCCGTCCGGAGACATGCTCCAGGCGTGGACGATGCCCTTTGCCCCGGGACCGAGGTTCCTCGGCAAGGATCTCTACATCCTGACGGGGAAGCGCACGTTCTCCGCCGCCGAAGCGTTCGCCTACGGGATGAAGTCCCAGAAGCGCGCCACGATCGTCGGCGTGAAGACCCGCGGCGGCGCCCACCCGACGATGATGCGACAGGTCAACGAGCACTTCGCGGTGTTCGTGCCGCACGCGCGCGTGGCCGACGCCATGACCGGCGGCGACTGGGAAGGGACCGGCGTGTCGCCGGACGTCGAGACGGCGGAAGAGGAAGCGCTCGCGGTGGCGCATCTGGACGCCCTCGAGCGGATCCGCGATCGGCGAAAGGAAGCGGACCCGGATCTTACGTCCGCGATCGAGGAGGCGACGCGCGCCGTGACGAAAGCGACGAC
Organism: Candidatus Eiseniibacteriota bacterium; assembly: GCA_035275245.1. GTDB lineage: Bacteria > Eisenbacteria > RBG-16-71-46 > SZUA-252 > SZUA-252 > DASQJL01. The sequence continues at coordinate 474 of DATEND010000461.1, read as the reverse complement.
GCCAGCCAAGTAGGCGCGGCGAACCAGCCCCAAAGGAGCACCGGGACGAGCCCGACGGCGAGGAGCGTGCGCGCCGCCGGGCTCATCGCGTTGAGGAATCCCGTGGTATCCGTGGACACGGCCGAGATGCCGCTCAAGGTTGCGCTCACCGACGACGTGGTCGCGAGCCTCACCCAGGAAACGAGCGCGTCTCGGACGCTCGGCACGAAGAACGCGATCGCCAGCACGGTGGGGACCAGCGCGAGCGCGACCGCCGTCGCGGGCTCCGCCGCGAGGACGAGCCACCAGGGCGGCGCCGCGGCGATCGGCGCTTCCGTCCGCGCCGTCTTGGGCTCGGCGTCGATGCGGGCCATCACGGCGTCCGTGAATCCCGCGGACGCCACCGGAAGCGCCGCTCCGGAGCCGGCGAGCAGCGCCTCGATCGCGACCGCCGCGGCGATCGCCTGATCGCACCCAGGGCATCCCCGCGCGTGC
>DATEND010000460.1:0-5857 GCA_035275245.1 Candidatus Eiseniibacteriota bacterium | reverse complement strand
TTTCGGCGCAGATGATCGTTCGCGCCCCGGGCGCACGCGCCCCGTCCGATTCCAAGAGAGGAGAGTCATGATCCGCCGCTCCGTCCTACCGATCCCCCTCGCCGCGCGCGCGCTCGCCGCAGCCGCCCTCGTTCTCCTGCTCTCCGGCTCCGGTACCGGGGCGACGGCCGCGCCGGCCCCGCTTTCGGAGGCCGCGCGCCTCGACGCGCTCATCCACCGCTACATGGACGGGTACTACGCGGCGAACCCGTCCCTCGCGACGTTCATGGGCATTCACACGTACGATCGCGAGTTGGAGAACACGACGCGGGCGCGCGTCGACAAGCAGGTGCTCCAGATCCGCGCGGCGATCCGCGATCTCGATGCGATCCCGCGCGAGAAGCTCGATGCCGAAGGACAGGTGGACTACGATCTCTTCCGGAGCACGATTCAGGGTCACCTCTACTCCTTGACCGTGACCCGTTCCTGGGAGAACGATCCGGGCGCGTACGGGCTCGGTTGGTCGCTCGAGAACCTGATCGCGCGGGACTTCGCGCCGCCCACGGAACGCCTCCGCTCGGTGATCGCGAGGCTCCGCCTTCTCCCGCGGCAGTTCGCGAACGGACGCGCCAACCTCAAGAACCCACCTCGCCTCTTGGCGCAGTTCGCGGCGGACGATCTGGAGGGTTCGCTCTCCTACCTGGACGTCGACGTGCCGCGCGCCTTCCCGACCGTGACCGACTCGGGAATTTGGCGCGAGTACTCGGCAGCAAAGGTCGCGGCGCAAGACGCGATGCGGAAGCAAACCGCCTGGATCAAGGCGGTGCTGCTTCCAAAGAGCACCGGATCCTACGTCCTGGGCGAGGAGAGGTACCGGAGGCGGCTCGAGTACGAGGAGATGATCGACCTCCCGATCGACTCGATCCTGGCGGTCGGCGGCCGCGAGCTCGACCGGCTCAACGCGCGATACCGGGACTGCGCCAACCGCATCGCGCCCGGGGCGCCGATCGACACGGTGGTCGCCATGATGCGGCGCGACCATCCGACGCGCGAAGGGCTCCTGGACGAGGTGCGGGCGCTCCTGAGCGAGCTTCGCGAATTCTGCGTCTCGTCCGGATTCATCAAGCTCCCGTCGGAGGTTCCGCTCGCCGTGCGCCCGACGCCCGATTACGCCGCGAGCCGCTCGTTCGCCTCGTTCGACGGCGCCGGCGCCTTCGAAACGAAGGCGCGCGACTCCTACTACAACGTGACGCTTCCCGGCGCGACATGGGACGCGGCGCGCGTCGAGGAGCACCTCCAAGCCTACAGTCGATGGACGCTCCCCTCGGTCTCGATCCACGAGGTGTATCCCGGGCACTACGTCCATTCGCTCTACAGCCCCCAGGCGCCGACGTTCGCGCGAAAGAGCATGTCCTCAGGCGCGTTCGGCGAGGGATGGGGTCTCTACGTGGAGGAGGCGCTCTTCGATCACGGCTACGCGAAGGGCGATGCGAAGAAGGAATTCGGCATGCTCCGCTGGGCGCTGACCCGCTCCTGCCGATTACAAGTAGGGATTCGCGTCCACACGCGCGGCATGACGATGGAGCAGGCCACGAAGTTCTTCATGGAGAACGCCGGCATGGAAAAGGCCAACGCCGAGCGCGAGGCGTTCCGCGCGGCGTTCGATCCGCTCTACATCGTCTATACCGTGGGTGCCTTACAAATCCGAAAGCTGCGCGACGACGTCCGGGCGAAGGAGGGCACCTCCTTCGATCTCGCCACGTTCCACGCGCGGATTCTCTCGCAGGGATCGCTGCCGGTGAAGCTCCTGCGCCGGCTTTTTCTGAACGACGACGGCCCGACGCTCTAGCGGAATGCCGGACCGCGAGGCGACGCGCGCGTGAGACGGCTTCTCCTCGGCCTCTTCACCGAGTCCGAGGCATGGCGCATTCCCGGCGAGGCGGTCGCGGGGCTTCGTAAGCGGTTCCCGGACGTCGAGGTGGTGCAGGCGACGACCCAGGAGGAATTCGACGCGTCCCTTGGCCGGGCCGAGATCCTCTTCTCGTGGTTGCACGGGCGCGGCATGCTGGATCGCGCGGGGTCGCTCCGATGGTTTCACGCGCCGTCGGCCGGCGTCGGCGCGTTCCTCACGCCGGGGCTCCTGGCCCGCGATCCCATCGTCACGAATTCGCGCGGCGTCCACGCCACGCCGATCGCCGAGCACGTCATGGGCTTCCTCATCGCGATGGCGCGCGGCGCGCGCTCGGCGTTCGCCGAGCAGGCGGCCGGCGCGATGCGCGACGAGCGGTGGGAGTCGATCGGGGGCGTGCCGCGCGAGCTTCACGGATCGACGCTCGGGCTCTACGGCTACGGCGCGATCGGGCGCGAGATCGCGCGCCGCGCGGCCGCGTTCGGCATGCGAACGATCGCGCTGAAGCGGCACCCTGAGCGGGCCGAGGCATGGGACCCCGAGCTCCTCGAGGTGCTGGGATTGCCCGCGGAGGAGCCGGCGATCGACGCGGTCTTCGGCCCGGGCGATTTCGACCGATTCCTCGCCGAGCCCGATGCCATCGTCGTTGCGGCGCCGCTCACCCCCGAAACGGAGGGCGTGTTCGACGCGAAGGCGTTTGCCCGCATGAAGCCGGGCGCCACGTTCGTCAACATCGGCCGGGGGAAGATCCACCGGGAGAACGACCTCGTCGAAGCGCTTCGGAGCGGACGGCTCGGCGGCGCCGGCCTCGACGTCTTCGAGCGCGAGCCCTTGCCGCGGGAAAGCGAACTCTATAGGCTCGACAATGTCATCCTCACGCCTCACGTGTCGGGGCTGTCTACCGGCTACTGGGGGCGCGCGATGCGGCTCTTCGAGGCGAACCTGATCCGAGATCGCACGGGGCGCCCGCATCTGAACCGGATCGATCTGAAGCGAGGCTACTAGCGTGGCGAAACCCGTGATCGGCATCACCCCGAACGTCCGCCCCACGCGCACGCGCGGCGACGGCCACTTCGTGCTCTCGACCTACGTGTCGATGATCGCGTCGAGCGGCGCGATTCCCTTGATCGTGCCGATCGTGAAGACGCGCGAGGAGGCGCGAGAAGTTCTGGACCGTGTCGACGCGCTCCTCCTGACCGGTGGCGGCGACATCGACCCCGAGTCCTACGGGCAAACCGCGCGGCGGCCCGAGCTGGTCGCGCCGCGGGACCGGGTGGAGTCCGATCTCGCGTACGCGCGCGCGGCCAAGGAAGCGGCGAAGCCGACGTTGGGGGTTTGCCTCGGCGTACAGATCATGAACGTGGCTTACGGCGGGACGCTCTTCCAGCACATCGAGGAGGATCTGCCGGGCGCGGGCGAACACGAGGACGACGACAACGGCGTAGCACCCGAGCACTCGATCGCGATCGAGCCGGGCACGCTCTTGCGCTCGATCGCGGGGAGCGACCACGCGACCGTGAACTCCTACCACCATCAGTCGCTCGCGCAGGTGGCGCCGGGATTTCGGCTGGCGGCCCGCGCCCAAGACGGCGTCATCGAGGCGATCGAGCGCACCGACCTTCCCTTCTACATCGGCGTCCAGTGGCACCCGGAGCGGATGGCCGGAAGCGATTTGACGCGCCGCCTGGTCGGCGCTCTCACGGACGCGGCGCGCGGCGCGGCCGTTCGCGGCGGCTAGCCGCTAGCCGGGCCCGCGGCTTCTAGTCGCGCCCGCGGCCTCTCCTACCAGCCGTACTTCTTCCGGATCGCTCGGATCTGGTCGAGGTGGTTCAAGTCGTGCCCCGCGATCAGCTCGAGCGTGCGCCGCACGGTCTCGCGGCCCCGTTCCGAGTGCATGCCGTGCCGCTTCCACCAGCCCCGCGGCACGCCCGTGACGAGGTCTAGGTTCACCTCGCGCAGGAGGCGGATTCGCCGGAGGAGCGCCTTGGTGTCGCGCCTCCGGTAGGCAAACGTCTTGGCCCACTTGTCCTGGTCGTACCCCTGAATCGGCATCCCCGATTCCGCGAGCGCCATCCGGTAGCGATACCCGTAGACGACCTCGGTGTCGACGAGATGACCGAGGATGTCCGCGATCGACCACTTGCCCGGCGCCGGCTTCTTCAAGAGCTGGCGCCTCTTGAGCCCGGCCACCGCGCGCTCGAATTTCGCGGGCGCCGCCTTCATGAGCGGGAGCGGCGCGCGCCCGGCACGGTAGCGGTCTATCTTCTTCTTATAGGCGCGCACTGCAGGGCTGATTCGTTTCACAGACGACTCCTTTCTGGTAAGGTATCGGCCCTCATGTGGCTTTGCGAGAACGGTATACGAAAGGATAGCCTCGCGTGAACGTCGGCGTACCCCGAGAAACGGGAGCGGGCGAGCGACGCGTCGCCGTCACGCCCGACGCGGTCAAACCGCTCACGGCCGCCGGCGTCACCGTCCTCGTGGAGAAGGACGCGGGCGCCGGCGCGTTCCACTTCGATGCCGCCTATACGGCCGCGGGAGCAACCGTCGTTTCGGACGCGGGCTCTCTGTGGCGGGATTCGGACGCCGTGCTCAAAATTCAGCCGCCCGGCGCGAACGGACCCGGCGGGCGCCCCGAGGTCGAGTCGCTCCGGGAAGGGCAAGTGCTCGTGTGCCTTCTCCGCCCGCTTGGCAACCTCGATCTGGTCCGCGAACTGGTCGCGCGCAAGGTCACGTCGTTCAGCATGGACGCGATTCCGCGCACCACGCGCGCCCAGCGGATGGACGCCCTCTCCTCCATGGCCACCGCCGCCGGGTACAAGGCGGTGTTGATGGCCGCCGTCACAGCACCCCGGTTCTTTCCCATGTTCGTGACCGCGGCGGGAACGCTGGCGCCGTCCCGCGTTCTCGTGATCGGCGCCGGCGTCGCGGGCCTCCAGGCGATCGCCACCGCGCGGCGGCTCGGCGCCGTCGTCGAGGGCTACGACATTCGCCCCGCGGTGAAGGAGGAGGTCGAGAGCTTGGGCGCGACGTTCGTCGGGCCCAAACTGTCCGCCGAGGAAACGCAGGACGCGCAGGGGTACGCCAAGGCGCTGACCCCCGAGGCGCGTGCGGCGGCGCAGGAGCTCCTCCGCGCCCGGATCCCCCACGCCGACGTGATCGTGACGACCGCGCGGGTTCCCGGTCTCCCGGCGCCGCGGCTCATCTCGGCCGACGACGTGTCGAAGATGAAACCGGGGTCGGTCATCGTGGACCTGGCCGCCGACATGGGCGGCAACTGCGAGCTGACCGAGCCGGGGCGCGAGGCCGTGAAGCACGGCGTGACGATCCACGGCCCGGTGCGCCTGGCCGCGGCGCTCCCGATCCACGCGAGCCAGATGTACGCGCGAAACATCACGTCCTTCTTCCTTCTGATGGTCAAGAACGGCGCCCTGAACCTCGACTGGAACGACGACATCGTCCGCGACACGTGCGTCACGCACGACGGCGCCGTGAAGCACGCGCCCACGCGCGAGCGTATGGACGCCGGCGCGGCGGCCGGCGCCTCGACGCGCGCGCGGATGGATCGCCCATGATCGACTCGCTCCTGAACGACGGCACGATCTTCGTCCTCGCGATCTTCCTGGGCTTCGAGCTCATCTCCAAGGTGCCCGTCATCCTCCACACGCCGCTCATGTCCGGCACGAACGCGATCCACGGAATCGTCCTCGTCGGCGCGATCCTCGTGCTCGGCGGCGCGGACGGCACGCTCGGTCGCATTGTCGGCTTCATCGCCGTTTTTTTCGGCGCCGTGAACGTGGTGGGCGGATTTCTGGTGACCGATCGAATGCTCCTCATGTTCACCAAGAAGTCCCCGAAGCCCTGATGACGATTGCCGCGCTTCACCCGACGGTCATCCGGGCCGCCTACCTGGTCGCCTCGATTCTCTTCATCGTCGGCATCCGGCAGCTGTCGTCGCCGAAGTCGGCG
>DATEND010000459.1:0-2235 GCA_035275245.1 Candidatus Eiseniibacteriota bacterium | reverse complement strand
CGCCGCACGCGTCGCCGAGACCGCGCTGGCCATCCTTCGCGAGAGCAGCGGGAGCCGCTTTGCCGGGGAGGCATCGTGCGCGAATCGTTGAGCGTGCTCGTGCCCGCGAAGAACGAGGCGGCGAACTTGAGGGCATGCCTCGAATCGGCGCGCTGGGCGGAGGAGGTCGTCGTCGTCGATTCGGGCAGCACGGACGGCTCCCTCGAGATCGCGCGATCGGTCGCCGACCGCGTGCTCGAGCACGAATACGTGAACTCGGCGGCGCAGAAGAACTGGGCGCTCCCGCAGATGACGCATCGTTGGGTCCTGATCGTGGACGCCGACGAGCGGGTCACGCACGAGCTTCGAGCCGAAATCGAGTCGGTTCTCGCCGATCCGGCGCGCCTCGACGGCTACTGGATTCGACGGGCGAACCACTTTCTCGGGAAGCCGATTCACGCCGCCGGCTGGCAACGCGACAAGGTGCTCCGGCTCTTCGATCGGACGCAGGGCGCCTACGAACCGCTCCACGTGCACGCCGAGGTCGTCATTCGAAGCGGGCGCGTCGGCACGCTTCGGGCGCGGTTGATCCACCACACCTACCGAGACCTCGATCAATACTTCGCGAAGTTCGCGCGATACACGCGCTGGTCCGCGGAGGACCTCGAGGCAAGGGGCGTACGCGCGTCGGCCGGCCGGCTCCTGTTCCGCCCCTGGCTCCGGTTCCTCCGGATGTACTTCCTGGAGGGCGGAATTCGCGAAGGGCGGCACGGCATCGTCCTCTGCATGCTCGCGGCGTTTTCGGTCTTCACGAAGTACGCGCGTCTCTGGGAGAAGGAGAGGGAGAAAGAGGCGAAGGGGGATCCGCGCATCGGAAGTGCGCCGTGAGGGTCGCGTTCGTGGGCGGCTTCGATCCCGACTATCCGAGGACGCGCGGCCTGCGCGAAGGCCTCGAGACGCAGGGCGTCGAGGTCCGATCGCTCCCCGTGTCGCCGCGCGCGGGGTTCGGAGCCCGGCAAGCTTCGATCATCGCGTCGTGGGCAACGCGCGGCGCGGGTGCGGACGCCTTTCTCGTTCCTTCCTTCGGCCACCGGGACGTGGCGCTCCTGTCGCTTCTCGCGCGCGTGTCCGGCGCGCCGCTCCTGTTCGATCCCCTCGTCTCCCGATGGGACACGCAGGTGCGCGACATCGGCCGCGTTCTCGAGCGGACGCCTTCGGCCGCGCGCCTCCGCTTGAGCGATCGAATCTCGATGGGCCTCGCGGACACGGTGCTCTGCGACACCTGGGAGCACGGCGAGTTCTTCTCGACGGCCTTCGGCGTGCCGCGACGAAAATTGGCGCGCGTGCCCGTCGGCGCGGATCGCGAAGCCTTCGCCCGAGGCGCGGCGCGTCCAATTCCGGACCCGGCGGCGGGCTTCGCGCCCGGCTCCGCGCCGGATGCGTCACGGCGGCCGCTCGAGGTCGCCTTCGTGGGTGGCTTCCTGCCCCTCCACGGGATGGCGGTCATCGTTCAGGCGGCCGCGCGGCTCGAGGCGCGGCACGGCCCCGACTTCGCCCGATTCACGCTCGCGGGGCACGGCATGCACGCGTATCTCGTCGATCGGGACATCGCGGCGTTCGGCCTTCGGAGCGTCCGTCGTCTGCCGCGTATCCCGTATGGCGACGCGCTCTCCGTGATGGCGAAGGCCGACGTCGCGCTCGGAATCTTCGGCGTGAGCGAGAAGGCCGGACGCGTGGTGCCGCACAAGGTCTATCAATCCTTGGCGCTCGGCGTGCCCACCGTCACCCGACGTTCCGCGGCCATCGCGGAGTTTTTTCGGGACGGGCGTGACGGGCGCGACGGCCGGAAGGTCGAAGAGCTCGTGACCATTCCGGCGGGGGACGCGCCGGCCCTCGCGCGGGCGCTCGAGGAACTGGCCGTGGATCCCGCTCGCCGCGCGCGAATCGGCGCCGCGGGGCGCGCGGCGGCCCTGGTTCATGGGACGCCGGATCGGATCGGCGAGGCGCTCGTCGAGGCGATCGTGCGTTCACGCGCCGCGACCGCGCCCCGGGCAAAGCGATGAGCGCCGCCCCAGCCGCGATCCGAATTCTCCACGTCGACTCCGAGCGGCCCTGGCGCGGCGGGGAGCGCCAGGTGCTCGAACTCATGCGCCGCCAACGGCGCCGCGGAGACGAGCCGCACCTCGCGGCGCCCGCCGGCGCCGCCATCTTCGCGCGAGCCCAAGCGGAGGGATTTCCCGCGCACGCGGTGGCGAT
>DATEND010000458.1:0-4486 GCA_035275245.1 Candidatus Eiseniibacteriota bacterium | reverse complement strand
GCCTGGCCCAGACGGACCCCGACCTGCTCTCGGACCTCCTGTGCGACCTGACCGCGGTCGACTACCTCGAGAAGCGCGGGCCGGGCGAGCCGCGCTACGAGATCGTCTACAACCTCTACTCCATCCCGTTCAATCGCCGCTTCTTCCTCAAGTGCGGGGTGAACGACGGCGAGAGCCTTCCGTCCGCCACGCAGGTCTGGAAGGGCGCCAACTACATGGAGCGTGAGGTCTACGATTTGTTCGGAATCCGCTTCGACGGGCATCCGAATCTCGAGCGGATTCTGACCCCCGACGGCTGGCTGGGGCATCCGCTTCGGAAGGACTTCCCGACGATGTCGGACCAGTTCCCGAACGTGGAAGCCTGACCCCCGTGCTCTCAGGCGAAGCCCGGCAGAAAATCGAAGCGCTCAAGTCGCGCTACGAGACCAACCAATCGGCCCTGATCCCGGCGCTCCACGTCGCCCAGGCCGACCAGGGCTGGCTGAGCCCCGAGACGCAGCGCGAGGTCTCGGAGATTCTGGGCCTGAGCGAGCAGTCGGTGCGCGGGGTCGTTTCGTTCTACACGATGTTCCACCAGCGCCCGGTGGGGAAGTACCTCCTGCAAGTATGCCGCAACCTCTCGTGCTGTCTTCTCGGCGGCCAGCGTCTCACGAAGCAGATCTCGGACAAGCTCGGCATCGCCGAAGGCGAGACGACGAAGGACGGACGATTCACGCTCGTCACCGTGGAGTGCCTGGGCTCGTGCGGCACCGCCCCCGTGATCATGGTGAATGACGCGTATCACGAGAACGTGACGGCCGAAGAAGTCGATCGCCTCCTCACGGAGCTCGAGTAACCCGTGGATCTCGCGACGCTGATCGAGGCGGTCGTCAAGGTCCACGTCGTGCTGGGATTCGTGCTATTGGGCGTGCCGCTCATCGTCTGGATGGAGCGGAAGGTGCTCGGGCACATGCAGGACCGCATCGGTCCGCAGCGCGTCGGCCCCTACGGTCTCCTCCAAACGATCGCCGACGGCATCAAACTCTTCATGAAGGAGGACATCCTCCCGACCCAGGCCGACAAGGTGGTCTACTTCCTGGCACCCGGCATCGCGGTCGTGACCGCGCTCGCGGCCATGACCGTGATCCCTTTCGGCGACACGGTCACGCTGTTCGGACGGGAAATCCCGCTTCGGATCACCGACGTCAACATCGCGATCCTCTTCCTCCTCGGCGCGACGTCGATGGGCGTCTACGGGATCGTGCTCGGAGGTTGGGCTTCGAACTCGAAGTACCCGCTCCTGGGCGGCCTTCGCTCCTCGGCGCAGATGATTTCCTACGAGCTGGCGCAGGGCATCTCGCTGATCGGCGTGATCATGATCACGGGCTCCCTGAGCCTCTCCGAGATCGGCCGCCAGCAAGAGAAGCTCTGGTTCATCGTCCCGCAATTCTTCGCGTTCGTGATCTACGTCGTCTGCTCCGTCGCGGAGACCAATCGCGCTCCGTTCGATCTGGCCGAGGCCGAGACCGAGCTCGTGGCGGGATTCCACACCGAGTTCTCGTCGATGAAGTTCGCGCTCTACTTCTTGGCCGAGTACGCGAACATGATGGTCGTCTCGGGCGTGGCGATCACGTGCTTCCTGGGGGCGTGGCACGGCCCGCTCCTGCCGGGCCCTCTCTGGTTCCTGATCAAGCTGACCTGTTTCCTCTTCTTCTACATCTGGCTCCGGGCGACCTTCCCCCGGCTCCGGTACGACCAGCTGATGGCGTTCGGCTGGAAGGTGCTCCTTCCGGCGTCGCTCCTGAACTTGGCCGCGACGGCCATCGTCCTCACGGTGATGGGATAGGGGCCGCCGCGAATGTTTGAAACGCTCCTCTTCGGGATGCTGGCGGGGATCGCGATCGGCTGCGCGCTCGGGGTGGTCTTTCACCGAAATCCGGTGCACTGCGCGCTCCTCCTGGTCGGCGTCCTGATCTCGGTCGCGGGGATCTTCATCCTGCTCCACGCGCAGTTCGTGGCCGCCCTCCAGGTGATCGTCTATGCCGGCGCGATCATGGTGCTCTTCCTGTTCGTCGTCATGCTCCTCAACATCAAGGGAGAGACCCCGCTCCTGACGCCCGGCGCCGCGAAGTTCTTCGGCTTCCTCTTCGCGCTCATCGTGTTCGTCGAATTGATCTGGACCGCGGTCCAGCCGTCGCCCGAGGGGCAGGGGATGCCGGACGCGGCGCCCCTCCCGGCCGACTTCGGCTCGCCGGCAGCGCTGGGGCGGGTCCTGTACACGGTCTGGCTCTACCCGTTCGAGATCACGTCGATCCTGCTCCTGGTCGCCGTGGTCGGAGCCGTGGTCCTGGCGAAGAGGAAATTCTTCTGATGGCGCCGACCGTCCCGCTCGTCTGGTACCAGATCCTGGCCGCGGTCCTCTTCACGATCGGGGTCGTGGGCGTGCTCGTGCGGCGGAGCGCGCTCGTCATCTTCATGTCGATCGAGCTCATGCTGAACGCCGTCAATCTCTCGTTCGTGGCGTTCTCGAGGCAGCACGCTTCGATGGACGGCCACATCTTCGTCTTCTTCGTGATGGCGGTGGCGGCGGCCGAGGTGGCGATCGGGCTCGCGATCATCGTCGCGATCTTCCGGAACAAGGAAACGGCGAGCGTGGACGACGTCCACCTCCTGAAAGGATAAGGCGGAATGGGCCTCTCGCTTCTCTGGCTGGTGCCCGCGCTCCCCCTGATCGGGGCGATCGTGAACGGGTTCGGCGCCGGCCGTTTGCCGCGAACGGTCGTGAGCGCGATCGGGACCGGCACCGTCGGCCTGTCCTTCGCGATCGCAATCGGGTGCTTCGCGCAGATGCTCGCGATGCCGGCCGAGGAGCGGCTCTTCGTGCAGCAGCTCTTCGCGTGGATCGATTCGGGGGATCTCTCCGTTCCGGTGCGGCTCGCGCTCGATCCGCTCTCGGCGGTGATGATGCTGGTCGTGACGGGGGTCGGATTCCTGATCCACGTCTACTCGACCGGCTACATGAACCACGAGAAGTCGTACGGCCGGTACTTCGCCTACCTGAACCTCTTCACGTTCGCCATGTTGATGCTGGTCCTGGCGGACAACTTCCTCCTCATGTTCTTCGGGTGGGAGGGCGTCGGGCTCTGCTCGTACCTCCTGATCGGGTTCTGGTACCAGAAGCCGTCGGCGGCGGAGGCGGGGAAGAAGGCGTTCGTGGTGAACCGGATCGGCGATTGGGGATTCCTGATCGGCATCTTCCTGATCTTCGTGACGTTCGGCTCCCTCGACTTCGGCCGCGTCTTCTCGGAGGCGCCGGGTCGTCTCGTTTTGGGGAGTGCCTTGGCCACGGCGATCGGGATCTTCCTCTTCATCGGCGCGATGGGGAAGAGCGCGCAGATCCCGCTCCACGTCTGGCTGCCCGACGCGATGGAGGGCCCGACTCCGGTCTCGGCCTTGATCCACGCCGCGACGATGGTGACCGCCGGCGTGTACATGATCGCGCGCTGCCACATTCTCTACGCCCTGGCCCCGACGGCCCTCTTGGTCGTGGCCGTAGTCGGGGCCGTGACCGCGCTCTTCGCGGCCACGATCGGGCTCGTCCAGAAGGACATCAAGCGCGTGCTTGCCTATTCGACGGTCAGTCAGCTCGGATACATGTTCCTGGCGATGGGCGTGGGTGCCTACACCGCCGGCGTCTTTCACCTCATGACGCACGCCTTTTTCAAGGCGCTCCTCTTCCTCGGAGCCGGGAGCGTGATCCACGCGCTCTCGGGCGAGCAGGACATGGACCGGATGGGCGGCCTCAAGCCGCACCTGCCGCGCACGCACCTGACCATGCTCGTGGGGACGCTCGCGATCGCGGGCGTCTTCCCGCTCGCCGGGTTCTTCTCGAAGGACGAGATCCTCTGGAACGCGTTCTCTTCGACGAACGGCGGGCCGCTCGCCGGGAAGCTGCTCTGGGCGGCCGGTTTGATCGGCGCCTTCCTGACGGCGTTCTACATGTTCCGCCTCTACTTCATGACGTTCCACGGCGCGTCCCGTGTCACGGCGGAGGCCAAGCATCACCTTCACGAGTCGCCCGGCTCGATGACGAATCCGCTCCTTCTTCTGGCCGTGCTGAGCGCCATCGGAGGGTTCGTGCAGGTGCCGCTCCTCGAGGGCGGGCAGCGTCTCGGCGCCTGGCTTGCTCCGGTGTTCGCGGACGCGGCGCGGATTCACGGGCACGGGGGCGAGGCGCACGCCGCCCACAATCCGGGACTCGAGATCGCGCTGATGGCGATCTCGCTCCTGGTCGCGCTCGCCGGGATCTTCGTGGCGCACCGGCTCTATGTGGCGGATCCGGCGGCCCCGAAGCGGCTGGCCGATCGCGTCGCGGCGTTCTATCGCACCCTCTTCAACAAGTACTGGATCGACGAGATCTACGACGCGCGCGTCGTGCAGCCGATCCGGCGCGGCTCCGAGCGGCTCTGGCACGGGTTCGACGCGGCCGTAATCGATGGGGCCGTGA
>DATEND010000457.1:0-2735 GCA_035275245.1 Candidatus Eiseniibacteriota bacterium | reverse complement strand
GCAGGTGACGGAATGCCCAGTGGATGATCAGGAGGTGCTCCATGACAACGAAGAGGTTCCTGGGCCTGAAGTGGCCCGCCAGGGCGCTAACGATCCTGCTTGTTGCCGGCACTGCGACGTGGTCGTGCGGTCACGAAGCATTCGCTCAGCTCCCCCCACTCCCCCCGCTCCCGCCGCTCCCGCCACCGCCCCAGTTGCCGTTGCCGGACCCGCCGCTGGCGCCGGTCCTTGGTCCGCCGGAAATGCCCAGGATTCCCTCGCTGCCTCAGATCCTGCCGGCGAATGCGCCGACCACGTCGGGCTCGACCGAGCTGCCCGTGACGTCGGCGACGTTGGACGCGAAGGTCTTGATAATCTCCGCCGACGGAACGGAGCCCGTGCTCGGAGCGATCCGCCAGGCTGCGGACTACATCGGCATCCCGTACACGCTGTACATCGCGAGCCGGACTCCGGGCGGTTTCACGCCGGCCATGCTGTCCGACGGGAACCTTCACGCGTACTACCAGGGCATCGTCCTCACCACCGGCAGCCTGGGGTATTCCAACGGAGGAACCTGGATCAGCGCCTTCAACGCGTCGGAGTGGCAGGCCCTATGGGACTACCAGGCGAAGTACCGGGTCCGCACGGCGATCGGCTACGTGTTCCCGACCGCGGACTACGGCTACGGGCCGGCGACGGGGGTCGATGCCACCACATCCCCAATCCCCGCATCGCTGACGCCGACGGGCCGGTCCGTGTTCTCCTACGTGAACGCCGCGAACCCGATCGTGATCACCAGGGCCTGGACCTATCTCGCACCCGCGGCGGGGTCCGGAACGAACGTGCTCCTAACGGATCCCCAAGGTAACGCGCTCACCCTGGTCCGGACCTATCCCGACGGGCGCCAGGTGCTCTCCATGACGTTCGACGGAAACTTCTTCCTGGTTCACAGCCTGGCGCTCTCGCACGGCTTGATGAACTGGGTGACGGGAGGACTATTCCTGGGAGAGCGCCACATCTACGTGACGCCGCAGATCGATGACATCTTCCTCGACAACGACGTGTACGGCGGAGGAATCTACCGCATCAACGCGGTCGACTGGGCTGCCACCGCCGCGTGGCAAACACAGAAGGAGCTCCAGCCCCAGACGGCAGACCTGCGTCTGCACATGGCGTTCAACGGCGAGGGCACGACCGGCACGTACTCCCCCGACTTGCTCACGCCGGCGGTGGACCTCACCGACTCCCGGTTCCCATGGATCAATCACACGTTCACCCACGAGAACCTGGACGCCGCGAGCTACGAGCTGGTCTATCAGGAAATCACGCGGAACAATCAAAAGGCCGCATCGATGGGATTCGCGAACTACGACCGCCGCGCGTTGGTCACGCCCGACGTCTCCGGACTCGCGAACCCGGACGCCATGAGGGCCGCCTACGACGCCGGCATCCGTTTCCTCGTCACGGATACGTCCCAGCCCGGGATGGACAACCCGACGCCCCAGACAGGCATCTATAACCGGCACGAGCCCCGCATCCTCATGATCCCAAGACGGCCGGTCAACTTGTTCTACAACGTGACCACGCCGACCGAGTGGACCAACGAATACAACTTCCTCTACCGCAGCTACTGGGGTCGCGATCTCAGCTACGGCGAGATACTGGACAAGGAATCCGACGTACTGCTCCAGTACATGCTCCGTGGCGAGATCGACCCCTGGATGTTCCATCAGTCCAACCTGCGCGCCTATGACGGCGTGCACACGCTGCTCGGGGATCTGCTCGACCGGACGCTGGAAAAGTACGGCAAGCTCTTCGTCCTGCCCGTCCGTACCCACGCCATGGCCTCCCTCGGCCAGTGGATGAAGAATCGCATGCGGTGGAACGCGGCCGGAGTGCGGTGTTCCTTCGTGCCCGATCAGCGAACGATCACGATCACCGCCGCTCAATCCGCCGTCGTCCCCGTCACGGGGCTCTGCTCCGAGTCGTCCGAAAACTACGGCGGGCAGTGCATCAGCCACGTCTCGCTCCAGCCCGGGCAGACCGTGACCTACAACCTCGGGGGCGCTCAATCCAGTTCCCAAACGGCTTCCGCGACATCCGGGTCGCCGCCCCGGGTTACGGCCACCCCGAACCCGCTCGTCGGCTCCGGTGTCCTGAGCTTCGCCACGACGAAAGCTGGTTCGATCAAGGGGAACCTGTTCGACGTGCGGGGCCGCCGAGTCAAGGTGCTCTACCGGTCGGACGCGGCGCCCGCCGGCAGCCACGAGATCGCCATCGACGGGCGTGGCGCGAGCGGGGAGAAGCTTCCCGCGGGGATCTACTACTACAAGATCGAGACGGTCGATGGGCCGATTGCCGGCAAGTTCGCGTTGATCAAGTGATCCGGCCATGTGCCCGCGAATTCGACATAGAGATTCCACCCGGCGGCGGCCCGTCGTCTCCGGTCGGTGGAGTCGAGCGACGCTTCTCGCCGCGTTGATCACGGCCGGCGCGCCGGCCGGCCTGAGCCAGGCGTCGCCGGCCTCGGCGGACTCGATGGAGCGTGCGGTGGCCTTGATCCAGAGCCGCTCGTTCGAGCAGGCCGCCGTCATGCTTCGTCACATCGTGTCGACGGATCCGGCGAATCGTCGAGCGAAGGAGATGCTCGCGTTCGCCCTCGAATCGAGAGGGGATCTCGAAGGCGAGCGCCAGGTGCGGTCCACCTTGGCCGCACGATTCCCCGACGACCCGCGCATCCAGACCGACTACGGAAG
>DATEND010000456.1:0-2481 GCA_035275245.1 Candidatus Eiseniibacteriota bacterium | reverse complement strand
CCGTCTTTCGCGCGCAGAAGCCGAGCATGTTCCACGCTTCGAAATACTGTGGGTAGGATTCGACGATGTGCTGGAACCTGCCGAGCGCCTTGCCGAATTTCTTCTTGGCGTCCTTTTCCTTGCCGGCCTTTTCGAGCCCCTTCGCCTCCTGGGCTTCGGCGTAGCCCTTCGCGTACGACTCCTCCGCCTGGCCGCGTAGAGCCCTCGCTTCCGCGCCGATGGCGGCGGAATCGGGCGGCGGGGCGTCGGCCGTCTCCCGCTGCGCCGGGCGCTCCTGCTTGGGCGGGGCGGGCGTCCCGGCGGACTCCGCGCGGGGCGCTAGGAAGGCGGCGAAGACGAAGGCCAAACCCGCGACCAGAGCAGGCAAAACGGCCCGAGAGCGGGCGCGCGTTCGACGACGGCGCGTCCGCGGCGATTCGATGGAGCGCATGGCGTGATCCTCCTCCGGCGGTAACGGCTTGAGGTCGATCCTACCAGATGCCGGGGCATCTCGGGTATTCTGGGACTTCCATGCGACCGCCCGGCCGTTTCCCGCTTTCCTACGCGCTGGCTTTGACCGCAGCGACCCTCATGCTCCTTGCCCGCACCGCGTCGGCGGCGCCCTTGGGCGAGGATCCCGTGGTCCCTCTTCTCCTCAACCTCGTGATCATCCTCGGCGCGGCGAAGCTATCGGGGTGGCTCGCGATAAAGGCGGGCCAGCCCGCGGTCCTGGGCGAGCTCTTGGCGGGGATCGCGATCGGAAATCTCTGGCTGGTCGGCTTCCACGGTCTCGAGGGGATGAAGGAGGACGACCTGCTGCTCACGCTTGCCGAGCTGGGCGTGATCGTGCTGCTCTTCGAAGTGGGCCTCGAGTCGACGGTGCGGAAGATGATGCAGGTCGGCCCATCGGCGCTCCTCGTGGCGGTGCTGGGCATCATCGCGCCCTTCGCGCTCGGCTGGGGCGTGAGTGCCTGGCTCATGCCGGACAAGCCGGCAGTCGTGCACGCGTTCATGGGCGCCGTCCTGACCGCGACGAGCGTGGGCATCACGGCCCGCGTGCTCCGGGACCTGAATCAAGCGCAGAGCGCCGAGGCGAAGATCATCCTCGGCGCCGCGGTGATCGACGACGTGCTGGGTCTCGTGATCCTCGCGGTGGTTAGCGGCGTGATCACGGCGGCCGATCGGGGCGGAGCCGGGATCTCCCTCGGCGCCACGGCCTGGATCACCGGGAAGGCGCTCGGATTCCTGATCGCCGCCCTCATCCTCGGCGCGACGGTCGTCCCCCACGCCCTCCGGTGGGTGGCGCGCGTGCGCGTGCGGGGCGTCCTCCTCACGAGCGGGCTTCTCTTCTGCTTCCTCCTGTCCTGGGCGGCTGCCAAGGCGGGCCTCGCGCCGATCGTGGGCGCGTTCGCGGCCGGCCTCATTCTCGAAGGAACCTACTTCGGCTCCTTCGAGGAGAGCCGCGAGCAAAGCCTGGAGCTACTGCTCCACCCAATCTCGACGTTTCTGGTCCCGATCTTTTTCGTGATCACGGGTGTCCGAGTGCAGCTCGAGGCGTTCGCGGACGTGCAGGTCCTCGGTTTGGCGCTCGCGCTCACGGTCGCCGCCTGGGTGGGAAAGCAGGCCTGCATGTTCGGCGTCCTGGAGCGTGGTGCGGATCGGCTCTCGGTCGGACTCGGCATGGTACCGCGAGGCGAGGTGGGATTGATCTTCGCCAATATCGGTGCGACGCTCATGATCGCGGGGGAGCGCGTGATCACGCCGGCAACCTATTCCGCGGTCGTAATCATGGTGATCGTCACAACGCTCGTCACGCCGCCCGCGCTTGTGTGGAGCCTGAGTCGCGGGACGAAGCGCTCGAAGCGCGGTGCCAAGCCGGAGGGATAGAGCGGCGCTGGGGCGCCGGGCCGGGGGCGCGGCCTAGGGCTTCCTTCGCGCGGCCTCGCGGACGCGCGATCGAAGCGGGCGGCCGAGCGCCTTGGCCAGCACGTCCGAGGCCGCGTGCACGCGTTCCAGATCCAGCGTGAGCCTCGCACCGGATCGGCCTAGCGCCCACGCCAAATCCTCGGTCGCGACGTTGCCCGCCGCGCCGGGCGCGTACGGGCAGCCGCCCACGCCCCCGGCCGAGGCGTCGAAGATCGTGATCCCTCGATCGTACGCGGCGAGGGCGTTCGCGACCGCAGTGCCGTACGTGTCGTGGAAGTGCATCGCGATGGCGTCTTGCGGCGCGGCATCGAGAAGCAGGTCGAGCAGCGCGTGCACTTCGGTCGGCACCGCCTTGCCGATCGTGTCGCCGATCGAGATCTCGTCGACGCCCAGGTCGATCAGGCTTCGCGCGACCTTCGTCACGGCGGTGGGCTCGATCTTTCCCTCGTAGGGGCACCAGAACGCGGTCGAGATGTAGCCGCGCACGGCGATACCCGCGGCGCGCGCCTCGGGCACGACCGGGGCGAACCGCGCGATCGACTCCTCGATCGAGGCGTTGATGTTCTTTCGATTGAA
>DATEND010000455.1:0-4868 GCA_035275245.1 Candidatus Eiseniibacteriota bacterium | reverse complement strand
CGCGCGGCCCCGCGAAGCCGATCAGCGCCTTCGGCTCGGCGAGAATCACGTCTCCGACCGAGGAGTAGGAGGCGGTCACGCCCCCGGTGGTCGGGTGGGTCAGAATCGAGATGTAGGGAACGCGCGCGTCGGAGAGACGGGCCAAAAGGGCGTTACACTTCGCCATCTGCATCAGCGAGAGGATTCCCTCGAACATCCGTGCGCCGCCCGATTGCGACAGGATGAGGAGCGGGCGCCGGGTTTCGATGGCGAGCAGGATGGAGCGCGCGATCCGCTCCCCCGCCGCGGACGCCAGGCTGCCGCCCAGGAACGCGAAGTCCATGAAGGCCACCACGCACGGAGCGCCCTCGATCGCCCCTTCCCCGCAAAGCACCGCTTCCGAGAGCCCGGTCTCCTCACGGGCTTTCTTCAGGCGGTCGACGTAGCGCTTGGCGTCCTTGAATCGGAGCGGGTCGGTGGAGACGATTTCGGAGAAGTGCTCCACGAAGGAGCCTTCGTCGAGGAGGATCTTGACGTAATTTCGCGCCGAAATGCGGAAGTGGTAGTCGCACTTCCCGCACGTCCAGAGGTTCCGCTCGAGCTCCTTGTGATACAGGATCTCGCCGCAGTCCTCGCACTTCACCCAGAGGCCGTCCGGAAGCTCTCGCCGTCTTTGCTGTGCCTTGAGGCCTTCTTTCGCCTTTCGGAGCCAGGTCATCCGCGCTTTTCCTCCGGGAGGCCGCGAAGCATCACAATAGCATCCTCCACCGGGCTCCGATAATAGTTCTTTCGGATCGCCACATCGATGAAGTCATTCTTACGATAGAACTTACGGGCAATGTCATTCGACTCCCGGACCTCCAAGGTGAGCCTGGCGACGCCATGCCGAATCGCGGTTCGCAGGAGCTCGTCGAGGAGGAGCTGGCCCACCCCCGATCGCTGTTCGGCCGGGTGGACGGCCAGGTTCCCGAGGTGGGCCTCGTCGGCCACGAGCACCGCGCACAGGTACCCGATCACGCGCCCGTCCCGCTCGGCCGTCCGGGCGTAGGTGCCTCCGCCCAGTTCCAACTCGGACCGAAACATCTCGCGCGACCAGGGATCACTGAACGTCGCGCGCTCGATGGCCACGATCTCGTCGAGCCGGGCCACGGTCATCGGCACGATCCGAATCGGTCCCCGCTCGTTCGCCGCATCGCCCGGCCCCTCGTCGACGTGGCTCCTCGCCGCGCTCATCGCGTGGGGCTCCCCGGCTTCCGGGCGTTCGGAGCGCGGCCGTAGGCCGGCGCGGCGCGAAGGACGTCGGCGAATCGGCCCTCCCGAAGCGAGCGGTCGCCGAGCGAGGCCACGGCCGCCGCGAGCGGCCGTCGCGGCAGGAGCGTCCCCCCTAGATCGAGGACCGCTTCGGCCAGCGCGTCGGAGGGCGCCGACACCCGGATCTCGCCCATCTCGCCGCCTCCGGCCGCTTCCAGAAGGCGGTCCATGAACTCGTCGTCCGGAGCGGACTCCGGTCCCCAAGCAAGCGACGCGCGTTCGCCGGGCACCCAGAGCGCGGCTACGACGGAACCGCGTTCGCCTTGGGTCACGGTGGCGATTCGACCGGTCGCATCGCGATGGGCGTGCGCGGCCGCTTCGTGCGCCGAGACGAGCGCCAAGCGAAGCGAGCGGCCCAGCGCGACGCCCTTCGCCCACGCGAGCCCGATCCGAAGCCCCGTGAACGAGCCCGGTCCCTCCGACACGGCGACACCCGATAGCGCAGCGAAGGAGAGCTGTCGCGCGGCGAGGAGACGGCCGACCGCTGCGGAGAGCCCGCTCGAATGCCCGCCGGGCAAGAGCGCCTCGAGGCCCGCCGGCGCGCCGTCGATCTCGAGCGCGACCGAGCCCTCGGGGCTCGCGGTGTCAATTCCCAGGATAGAGCGCATGACTCCAGCGGTCGCGGTCGAGGAGGCCTTCGCGCGCAACATCGTTCCACCGATCGCCGCGCGGGCGGATGCGGAGCTCTCTTCCGTCGCTCGGAACGTAGCGGAGCTCGAGATCGAGCCGGTCCGCCGGAAGCCGATCCCCCGCGCGATCCGCCCACTCGACCAGGACGACCGCGTCGCCCTCGGCCAAATCTTCGAGCGCCAGCCCATCGACTTCGGCCGGGGACGCGAGGCGGTAGAGATCGGCGTGCACGACCCGCGGCGCCTCGCCGTACACCTCGACGAGCACGTACGTCGGGCTCCGGCCCTTTTGGCCGGGATGAACGCCCTCGAGAATTCCCTGCGCCAGCGTGGTCTTTCCCGCCCCCAGCTCTCCGGTCAGAGCCACCCAGTCGCCGCGGCGAAGGAGCGTTCCGAGATGGCGCCCGAAGAGGCGCGTCTCCCGGTCGTTATGAAGGAGCGATCGGATCTCCACGTCCATCGGGGTCACGCCCGGGGGGTCAGGACGGCCACCGGCAGGATCATCTCTTCGAGGGAGATTCCGCCGTGCTGGAAGGAACCCCGGTACTTGTTCTCGTATTCGTGGAATTTCGTCGGATAGACGAAATAGAAATCCTCTTTCGCGATGATGTAGGTCTTGTGGAGACCCTCGCTCGGGAGTCGGAACCGGGCCGGATCCTTGATCGGAACCGCCTGCCTCGCGTCGCACGAGAGATTCGACCCGAACTTGAACCGGAGGTTCGTGGACGTCTCGCGGTTGCCGTAGACCAAGGCGGAGCGCCGGCTCAGGATCGCTCCGTGATCCGTGGTGACCACGACGGTGCAGTCCTGCTTGGACATCCACTTGAGCGCCTCGAAGAGCGCCGAGTGGAGAAACCACGAGCGCATCACGGAGCGAAACGCCGACTCGTCGGGAGCCAATTCTTTGAGCAGGTCGGACTCGGACCGGCCGTGCGTCAGCATATCGAGGAAATTGAACACCAGCGCCACGAACGGAATGTTCTGGTACGTGACGATGTTCCGCCGGACGTGGTTCGCCTCGTCGGCGTTGTAGACCTTCACGTACTTGAGTCCCGAGGCGAGCTGAATCTGGAGCCGTTCCAGCTGTGCCTCGAGGAGCTGGCGCTCGTACCGGTTCTTGCTCCGCTCGTCCCCCGATGCTTCCCCCCAGAATTCCGGATGCTGTTTCGCGATGTCCGCCGGAAGGAGGCCCGAGAAGATGGCGTTCCGCGAGTAGGGCGTCGCGGTCGGGAGGATCGACACGTGGTGTTCCAGCTCGATGTCGAAGTAGGGACGCAACAGTGCGTCGACCGTGAGCCACTGGTCGAGCCGCATGCAATCGATCACGATGAAATACACGCGGCGCCCGCTCTTGAGATGCGGGGCCACCCAGCGCTCGATGACGCCGGTCGAAAGCGGCGGCGCGTCCCGGCCCGACATCCACGACTCGTAAGCCGACTCCACGTACTGGCCGAACTCGACGTTCAGCTCGCGTCTTTGGTCGGACTGCGCCTGCTTCAATCCCACGTCGTCCACCTGGTCCAGCTCGACGTCCCATTGGGCGCTCCGGCCGTAGAGGTCGATCCATCCGCGCCAGTCGAGCCCCACGGCCGATTCCGCCCGGAGCCGTGCCAACTCGGCCACGTAGTCGCGGGCGCGCCGGCTCTCTTGCAGCCGGTCCGATTCCAAGAGGCGCTTCAAGGCGAGGAAGATCTGCGTCGGACGAACCGGCTTGAGCAGGTAGTCGTCAATCCTGCGCCCAATCGCCTCGTCCATCAGGGACTCGGCCTCGTTCTTCGTGACGAGGACGATCGGAATCGCGGGGTCCTTCTCCTTGATGGCCTCGAGCGCGGCGAGCCCGCCCATGCCGGGCATGGACTCGTCCAAGAGCACGACATCGAACTTCTCGCGCGCCGCGGACGCGACGGCGTCGGTCCCGTTCGTCACGGGCGTGACCTGGTAGCCGCGCTCCTCGAGGAGCAGGATGTGTGCCTTCAGGAGCTCGATCTCGTCGTCGGCCCAGAGGATTTTTCGAACGATCGCGGTCATCGAGATCAGGAGCCGGGGCCGGTCCGCTCCGTCTTGGCCCGGCGCGGGACGGGGAGTGATACGAGGACGGTGGTTCCTTTTCCGGGAACGCTCTCCACGATGGAGACCTGACCCCGATGATACTCGCGCACGACGCGCCTCACAAGCGCGAGCCCGAGCCCCCAGCCGCGCCGCTTCGTGCTGAAACCGGCGTGGAACGCGCGCTTCCGGTCTTCGGCGCTCATGCCTCGACCGTTGTCGGAGACCCGGAGCTTCACTTGGCGCTCGGCCTGAGCCCACTCGAGCGACACCTCGATCCGTCCCTCGGGTTTGTCAGCGGCATCGATGGCGTTCTTGATCAGGTTCTCCACGACCCACTCGATCAGCTGCGGATGGAACGGGACGGGGGGGATCGGCTGGTAGCGTTCCTCGATGACGACCGTGGACCCGAGCTGGGGGAGCCGGCTTCGGAAGTAGCCAACCGCGGCCGAAACGGATGAGGTCAGATCGCCGGGCTTGAGCGATGGCACGGCGCCCAGGTGGGCGAACCGCGAAGCGACCTTGTTCAGGCGGTCGAGATCGCGGTCCATCTCCGCCGCGATCTCCTCGACGCGCTCGCCGGAGCGCGCGCCGCCCGCGGGCGCGTCGCGAAGGATCGCGGTCCATCCCATGAGCGAGGAGAGCGGCGTGCCGAGCTGATGCGCCGTCTCCTTGGCGAGCGCCGCCCAGAGGAGGCGTTGCTCGCCGGCCATCAAACTCCGGAATCCCGCGAAGCCGAACACGAGGAGGAGCACGATGCCGCCGAACTCGAGATACGGGATCCAACGCAGCTGCCGGACGACCGGCGGTTCGCCGTAGTGGATGAGGCCCAGCGTGTCGGGCTGGCCCAAGCGAACCACCGCGATCGGGAGGTTCAGCCGGTCGAGCTCGCGCGCGATCTCC
>DATEND010000454.1:0-5232 GCA_035275245.1 Candidatus Eiseniibacteriota bacterium | reverse complement strand
TAGGGCGGCTCGTCTTCGCGCGCACCGATTGGCTCGACACGAAGGCGCTGCTCGAGTTCCTGGTCCGGAGCCGAAATGGACGCGCCGTGCTCCGAGATCGCCCCTTCGCGCTCGTAGCGCTGCCCGCGGCACGGGTCGAGGGCGGGGCCGTTTGGGTCAAGCACGAGGAAGCCGAGCGTCTCGCGGGCAGCCTCGAGGTCACGATTCTCACCGACGAGGACCGCGACGCGCTCTTCGAAGGCAAGGGCGCCGGAGCATCGACTCCGGACCGCCGGACGGGAGCGCGCTGATGCCGCCGCTCGACATCCAGACCCTGCTCAAGGCGACGGTCGAGGCGGGCGCCTCGGATCTGCACATTTCCGCCGGCATGCCTCCCATGATCCGGCTTCGGGGCGAGATGGTCCGCTCCCAAGCGCCGGCCCAGTCGGACGAAGAGTCGCGCGCCATGCTCTACACGCTGATGAACGAGAACCAGCGGAAGGACTTCCAGGCGCGCCATGAGATCGACTTCGCGTTCGAGGTCCCCGGGCTCTCGCGGTTCCGCGCGAACATCTTCGAGCAGCGCCGCGGCATCGGCGGCGTCTTCCGCGTGATTGCCACGAAGATCCGGACGCTCGAGGAGCTGAACACGCCCGCGGTGCTCCGCAATCTGGCGATGCTGGACCGCGGGCTAGTTCTCGTGACCGGACCGACCGGTAGCGGCAAGTCGACGACCCTGGCGGCCATGATCGACTACGTGAACGCGAATCGCGCGGGGCACATCATCACGATCGAGGACCCGATCGAGTTCGTTCACGAGAGCAAGAAGTGCCTCATCAATCAGCGCGAGGTGGGCGCCCAGACCGAATCGTTCTCCGCCGCGCTTCGAAGCGCGCTTCGTGAGGATCCGGACATTCTCCTGGTCGGAGAGCTTCGCGACCTCGAGACGACGGCGCTGGCCATCACGGCCGCCGAAACGGGCCATCTGGTCTTCGGAACGCTCCATACGAATTCCGCCGCGAAGACGATCGACCGTCTGATCGACATCTTCCCGGCCGACCGCCAGGCGCAGATTCGAACGATGGTCAGCGAATCGCTGGAAGGCGTCATCGCCCAGTCGCTCCTCGCGACGGCCGACGGCAAAGGACGCGTGGCGGCGCTCGAGATCCTGGTGGGCGTCCCCGCCCTCCGGAACTTGATTCGCGAAGACAAGACGACGCAGATCGCGAGCGTCATGCAGGTCGGAGCGCAGCACGGCATGCAAACCTTGGATCAGGCGCTCAAGGACCTCGTCATTTCCGGAAAGATCTCGCGCGAGCTGGCCGCCGAGCGGTCCACCAACCCCCGTCTCTTCGACGGAGTGGGCCCGCCGCAGGCCGGCGCGGGGAGCGCGCCGGCGTCCGGACCTGCCTTGACCGGGGCTTCGCGAAGCGCGTAGACTTGGCAGTGCCATGAGGTCTGCATCCTTGCTTCTCATCGTGGCGCTGACCGGCTCCATTGTGTCGCTTTCGGCCCTTCCGAATCCCGCACGCGCCGATTCCGAGGACCCCTCGGAGGAGACCGTCCCCGAGATCGTTCTGATCGGAGAGCCGACCGAACTGCCCCCAATGGCGGAGGGGATCCGCGCTGGCTTGGTGGAGGATTTCCTGGCCGCCCGGCAGGATGCCAGCATGGACCGGGCCCACGCGGCCGAGGTGCGCCGGCTGATGGTGACCGACGAGGATGTGCCGACCGAGCTCATCGCGGGGCCGCGCGGCACGAGGCTCGTCGCCTTCGACTACGACGATGCCGCTCTTGGCGCCGACCCTTCGGCCGACCGCTTCGAGGTGACGACCACGCTCCTCTTCGCATCCCGGGACGGCCAGGCGGTGGAGACTCGAGGCGAGCGGCTGACGTTCGTCGAATCGGAGGACGGCTGGGCGTGCACGGAGATCGCGCCGACGAACGTGGTCGAGTGGGATTCGGAGGCCGCGTTGGAACGGGCGGCCGAAGTCGGGATCGAGGACGAGATCGGGCAGATCAAAAAGTACTGGCTACGCCCCGAGGATGGAACGCGGCCGGTCGCGTACGCGCTCTCGAACGTGGAGCGAGGCCCGGACGGCGGCATCGTGATCTCGGGCCTCCGCATCGTCACGCGACCCGGGCGACGCGGCTTCGAGTCGGAAGAGACCTCCATCGTATTCACGAAGCAGGACGGCGCCCTTCGAATCAAATTCGATTGATCGCGCCCCGGCGTCAGGCGGGCGGATGAGACTGGTCCTCTTCGACATCGACGGCACGCTCCTTCGAGAGGGGATCGCGCCCAAGATCGCCTTCGCTCGCGCCCTCCGCGAGACCTACGCCACCTCCGGCCCGGTCGGCGAGTTCAAGTTCGCGGGCATGACCGACCCCGAGTGCGTGACCGAGATCATGCGCCTGGCCGGCGTCTCCGACGACGTGATCCACCAACGCCGTGCCGAATGCCTCCGCCGCTATGTCGATCACCTCACGATCGAAATGCAGAATCACGACGGCGCGTCGCTCTTCCCGGGCGTCCGCGAATTGCTGGAGCGCCTGAACAAGCTGGACGACGTGCTCGTCGGACTCCTGACCGGAAACATTCTCCGGGGCGCCGAGCTGAAACTGCGGCGCTGGAGCCTCGAACCCTACTTCCGCTTCGGCGCGTTCGGCGACGACCACGAGGACCGCTCGGTCTTGGCGCAGATCGCGCTCGAGAAGGCGCGCTCCCTGGCGGGACGCACCTTCACCGGAGCAGACACGACCGTCGTCGGCGACACGCCGCGCGACGTGATCTGCGCTCGGGCCATCGGCGCCCGCGCGGTGGTCGTCGCGACGGGCCAGGTGTCCCGCGGCGAGCTGGCCCAGGCATCCCCCGACGTCCTCCTCGACTCCTTCGAGAACCACGAAGCGGCGCTGCGCGCGATTTTCCCCTGATCCGACCCTCCAGAACATCGTCGCGAGTGCCGATATCCGATCCGTGACGAGGAGGAATCGGATGCCCCTTTCGATCGGTACGCTGGTGACGTGGTTCTGCGCGCTGGCCGCGGCTATCGCGGCACCGGGCGACGTTCGCGCGGCCGGCGCAACGGCGACGTCCCGGGCTGCGACCACGCCCGACTCGACCCGCCTCTGGGTCCCCCTCCGTCCGACCGGGGAGAGCACGCCCCGGCGTGGCCCCTTCGTCCGAACGCAGGGCGACCGGTTCGAGGTCGTGACCGGCGACGCGTCCCGGCCGTTCCACATCCGCGGCGTGAACCTGGGCGCGGGCGCTCCCGGGCGCTTCCCCGGCGAGTTCGCCTTCACGAAGGCCGACTACCGCCGCTACCTCCGGTTCGCGCGCGAGCTCAAGGCGAACGCGATCCGGGTCTACGCGCTCCACCCGCCTGCGTTCTACGAAGCGCTCAAGGAGGAGAACGACGCCCACCCGGACCGGCCGATCTGGCTCTTCCAGGAGGTCTGGACGGAGTTGCCCGAGAAGAACGATTTCTGGGATCGAACCTTCCGGCGCGGATTCGAAGACGAGATCCGGCTCGCGATCGACGCGGTTCATGGGAACGCGGACGTCCGGCCCCGCCCCGGGCACGCCTCGGGCCGATACGACGCGGACGTCTCGCGCTACGTGGCGGGATGGCTCCTCGGCCGCGAGTGGGAGCCATACGCCGTACGCGTGACGCAGGAACGCCACCCGGATTCGACGCGCTTTCGTGGGACCTACTTCGCGGTGGACGGCGGCACGGCCATGGAGACGTGGCTCGCTCGGATGTGCGACCTGGCCGCGACGTACGAAGGGACGCGTTACGGCATGGCGCGGGCGGTTTCGTTCGTCAATTGGCCGACCCTCGACGTCATGCGCCACCCGACGGAATACGAGCGAGGCGGCGTCGAGTCCGAGCACGACGAGGACGCCTATTCGGTCGACCCGACGCGCATCCGACCGGTCCGCGACGCCTCGCCCGAGGCGGGCTTCCTCGGTTACTTCGCAAACTACCACGTGTACCCGTACTATCCCGACTTCATGAACTTGGACCCCGGCTACGCCGCGCACCGGGACCGTCACGGCGCGTGCAACTACGCCGGCTACCTCACGGATCTCAGGGCGCACACGAAGGGGCTTCCTCTCCTGATCGGAGAGTTCGGCGTTCCCACGAGCCGAGGCGTCGCCCACCTGCAGCCCCAGAACATCCATCACGGGGGCGCCTCCGAGCGGGAGCAAGGGGCGCGTGACGTCCGCATGCTCGAGGACATCGAAGACACCGGGTGCGCGGGATCGCTGCTCTTCGCGCTCTTCGACGAGTGGTTCAAGGTCAACTGGCTCGTCTGGAAGAACGAGACGCCACGCGATCGCGATCCGCTCTGGCTAAATCGAATGGACGCCGAGGAGAACTACGGCCTGATCGGGTTCGATCCGCCCCCGCCGATTCGCGTCGACGGACGCACGAGCGACTGGTCAGGAATCGCGCCGTATGCGACGGCACGCCCGGAGGACGACGGCGCGCCGCTTCGCGCGCTCTACGTCACGTCCGATCAGAGCCGGCTCTTCTTCCGCCTCGACATCGCGAGCTGGGCCCGCGAGGGCGATTGGAAGGCATTCGGCGTGGCGATTGACGTACTGGATCCGGCGCGAGGCGATCGGCGGTTGCCGGCGCCGCTTCGCGCGACGTGGAACCGCGGGGCCGAGTTCCTGCTCGTGATCGAGCCGGGTGAAGCCGGCGGCCGGGGCGCGCGGGGAACGCCGCGGGCGGAACTCTTCATCGACAAGAGCACGAACTGGTCGGCGTGGTCCCGCCTCCGGAGCGGCCGGAGCTTCCTGCCAAATCCGGCTCCCTTCCGGCCGGTCGCGAATCAGGATGGGCAATTCGTTCCGCTCCTGGTCGAGACGAATCGGGATCGCATCGCCCGAAACGGCAAGGTCTACCCGGCGCAGCATCTCTCCATCGGACGACTCTCCTACGGCCGCGAGACGGAGCGCGAGCGCTCCTGGCCCGGCGCCGATTCCTCCTTCGCCTACGACCCGCACGCCGAGTGGTGCCTCGGCGAGTCGGGTGGCGTGATCGAAGTGGCGCTCCCCTGGGGACTCCTAAACGTGGGCGATCCTTCGACGCGCTGCGTCATCGACGACAAATCCGCGACCCGGGTAACCGAATGCACGCCCACGGCCGGATTCGGCCTGCTTGGATGGGCCACGGCATCCCCTGGTTTCTCGGCCGATTCGCTGGGCCCGACCCGGGCGGGAGGGATTCGGCCCGCGCGTCC
>DATEND010000453.1:0-2056 GCA_035275245.1 Candidatus Eiseniibacteriota bacterium | reverse complement strand
CGGTGGTCACGGACGGAGCCGTTGACAAGTATATGTATTCGTATATACTTTTGGGGTGGCGCAACGAGCCAAGCTCTTCCAGAACGGCGGCAGCCAGGCACTCCGCCTCCCCAAAGAGTGCCGGTTCCCCAAGGACCAGCGGGAAGTCCTCGTACGGCGGGAAGGTAGGCGCGTCATTGTGGAGCCGATCGACGTCTGGCCGCCCGAGTTTCTCGCCTTGATCGGCGCGTTGAAAGGCGACCTTCCGCGTCCGAAGCAGGAACGGACCCACAAACTGCGGGATCCGTTCGCATGAAACGCTTCATGCTCGACACCGACACCGTGAGCTTCGTGCTGCGAAACGAAGGGGCTGCCGCGTCCAACCTGAGTGCGCACAGACCATCCGAGATCTGCCTCAGCTCCATCACGCTTTGCGAGCTTCGATTCGGCGCGGACAAGAGGCGATCGAAACGCATCCACGGGATGATCGACGGCTTCGTCGCTACCATCGAGGCCCTGCCGTTCGATAGCGCGGCCGCAGCCATGTTCGGCAAGGTCCGCGCCAGCTTGGAGTCCAAGGGCACGCCCATCGGAATGTTCGACACGCTGATCGCCGCTCATGCGCTCGCTCTCGACCTCACGCTCGTTACCAACAACACCCGGCACTTCTCGAACGTTCGTGGACTCCGGGCGGAGAACTGGTCCGAGTGACGCGGATGAGCGGCAACCGGCCGCCAGCGCTACGGGTTCGAGACCATCTCCACCCGCTGGAGCACGAACGGCGCGTCCACGCGCACCCGGCCCTTCTCCTCGGGCGCGCCGAAGGCCACGGGCTCGAGCAGCCGCTCGAGCACCATGTGCAGCCGCCGCGCGCCGATGTCGCTCTTCTCGGTGTTCAGCCGCTGCGCGAGCGCGGCGATCTCCTCCACGCCGTCCGGCGTGAAGTCGAGGTCGACGCCGTCCACCTTGAGCAGCGCCTTGTACTGCTTCACCAGCGAGTGCTCGGGCTCCGTGAGGATCCGCTCGAAGTCGCCCGACTTGAGCGGCTCGAGCGTCACGCGCAGCGGGAACCGCCCCTGGAGCTCCGGGATCAGGTCCTCCGGTCGCGCGTTGTGGAACGCGCCCGCGCCGATGAACAGCACGTGGTCCGTGCGGACCGGCCCATACCGCGTCTGCACGGTGCACCCCTCGACCAGCGGCAGGAGGTCGCGCTGCACGCCGCCGCGCGACACGTCCGGCCCCTGCGTCGTGCCGACGCCGACGATCTTGTCGAGCTCGTCCAGGAACACGATCCCCGTTTCCTCGACGCGCCGGATCGCCTCCGCCGTCACCGCCTCCTTGTCGAGCATCCGGTCGCCCTCGCGCGCCTCGAGCGCCTCCCGCGCGCGCGCCACCGGCATCGTCCGCTGCTGGAGCCGCGGCGGCGCGACCCGATCGAGGAACGCCTCCATGTCCATGCCCATCTGCTCGACGCCCATCGCGCCGTAGACGTCCAGGGACCCGGCGCTCCGCCCCTCGATCGCGAGCGTGATGCGCTCCTTGTCGAAGTCGCCCTTGCGCAGCCGCGCGCGCAGCTCCTCGCGCCGTTGCCTCCGCTGCTCGCGCTCCGCGTCGTCGGTCGTGAACGCCGCCTCGCCCTGCAGGATGTCGAGAAGCCTCTCCTCCGCGGCCTCGCGCGCCCTCTCCCTCACGCGCTCCTTCTCCTCCGCCTTGACGAGCGCGACGCCGATCTCGACGAGGTCGCGCGCGATCGTGTCGACGTCGCGGCCGAAGTACCCGACCTCCGTGTACTTCGTCGCCTCGACCTTCAGGAACGGCGCCTTGATCAGCGCGGCCATCCGCCGCGCGATCTCCGTCTTCCCGACGCCGGTCGGCCCCGCGAGGATGATGTTCTTCGGGAGGATGTCCTTCCGCATGCCCTCGTCGAGCCGTTGCCGCCGGATGCGGTTGCGGATCGCGACGGCCACGGCGCGCTTCGCCTCGCTCTGCGAGACGATGAACCGGTCCAGGTACGCGACGACCTGGCGGGGCGTCAGATCTTCCACGCCCAAAGGGTATCCGAGACCCGAACGGAGGG
>DATEND010000452.1:0-7855 GCA_035275245.1 Candidatus Eiseniibacteriota bacterium | reverse complement strand
AAACCCGAATCCGCCGGCCTTGGAGGCCCAGGTCCGCGCGCGCTTGGTGCGTGCGTACGTGGAGCAGGGGAACACGACCGCGGCGCTGAGCGAGCTGAACGCGATCGATGCGATCGTAGGAACGCATCCCGAATACAAGTCGATCAAGCCGGAAGTCGATTACTCCCGCGCGAAGATCCGGTCGGTGACGGATCGCACGCCCCAGGCCGCGGTCGCGCTCTTGGATCGCGTCGCGGCCCAATACCCGACGAGCGCGTTCGGCGCGCGCGCGCTCCTCGAAGCGGGCGTGCTCTTGGAGCGGCACAAGCTCCGCGAGGATGCCCTCGAGCGCTACCGCGCAGTCGGGCGGCTCTATTCCGGGGACCCGCGCGTCGGTCCCGTGGCCCTCTTCCGCCAGGCGATGCTCGAGGAGCAGACCGGGAATTGGGACGGCGCCAAACGAACCCTCGAAACCATTCCGGTCAAGTATCCGGCCTCGCAAGCTGCTGCAGAGGCGCCAATTACGGTGGCTTTGAGGTACCTCGCACGCAAAGATCGGCCGGCGGCCCTGGCCGCGCTCTCGCGAGCCATCGTGACGTATCAGGAATTGATCGCCCAGGACACAACCTCAGCCTTCACGACCGCCTTCCGGTGGAACATGCTCCGGTGCCAACTGCCCCTCGGCAAGTGGGAGGACGCGCTCAGGACCATCGATGAGATGAGCGCAAAGGACAAGGGACATCCGTATACGGCACAAGCACTTCTGGAAGGGGCACGCGTCGCGAAAGGGAACCGGTTGCCGGACCGTGCGGCGGCCTATCTCAAGCGCTATCTCGACGACTACCCGTCTTCGCCGCTCGCGACGCAGGTGCGGAGCGAGCGGGAGAAACTGCTCCAGGAGGCCGGAGGGACCGGGCCGGCCAAAAAATAGGCGCAAAAAACGGGTACAAGTGCGTAAATTACCCGTTGCATGCGAAATGCAATCGTGGTACCATGTTTCTCGTTCACGAAGAACCGAACAGATTCTTCAACAGCCGTCTCTACAGGCTCCTGGGGGGTTTCTCCTGTAGATGGGCGGCAAAGTCCGGTGGCGCTAGCCGTGTCCCGACGGCTCGCGCGAACTATCACGGAGGTTTCCGAATGATCCGTAAGACCATGCTCCTCGGCGCCGCTCTATTGCTTCTCGGCGCCGGATCGGCGTACGCGTTCCCGCCGATCGATCTCACCACCTCCGGCGCCATCTGGTCTGCGACGCAGTCTGCGGACGGCACGGAGTGGAGGCAGAACGTGACCCAGCCGACGGGCACGGGGATCTACGATCCTTTCCTCCGGACGCAGGCGAACGGCGTTGAAGAAGGCATGAACTCCGACGCGTTCCCGGAAATTTACGACAACGTCGGCGGTGGCGATGGCCACACGCATTCGTTCACGCTCGGCGAATTGGCAGTGACGACGGCCGATCTCGGCAACGGGACGCAGGGCTACTACCGCTTCACGCTCGATATCAACGAGCCGAACGGCAATGGCCAGGAACTGCTCTCCCTCGACGAGCTCCGCATCTACACCGTCGCGGCCAGCGCTGGTGGCTCGCTCACGAGCGAGGCGGCTGTCATCGCGGCCGGCCTCACGTCGGCCGGCTACGACATGGACGCGATCATCGATCAGGACGTTTATCTGAACCACAACCTGACCGAGGGTAGCGGCCACGACGACATGGAGCTCTGGATTCCGGTTTCGTTCTTCGCCGGAGCCTCGGCTACCGACTTCGTCTACTTCTACAACAAGTTCGGCACCACGGGCGGCGCCTACGAAGCCAACTTCGATTCCGGCGACGGTTTCGAGGAGTGGGCGGCTGACATGGGCACCGGTGGTGGCGGAAGCGGTGGTAGCGGTGGTAGCGGTGGTAGCGGTGGAAGTGGCGGCAGCGGTGGCAGCCTGCCGGAGCCCAGCATGCTGGCGCTCCTCGGCAGCGGCCTCGTCGGCCTCGCGAGCAGCCGGATCCGTCGCAAGTAACAAGCCTTCGTTCGGTTCATTCGGAAAACTCCGGAAGGGGCGGTGCTCTTCGGCACCGCCCCTTCTTATTTTGGCGCCGATTTCAGCGCCGCTGTCCCGTTTCTTGACGCCCCATCACGTGCTGTGATACGATCCTTAGTGGTCCTATATTCAAGTTAGGCTTATAGTTACAATCTGAACTGGGGGCGCCCTTGAAAGACTTCCAGACGTCTCAGATTCGAAATGTCGCGCTCGTTTCGCAGCATGGCACCGGAAAGACGTCCCTCGCCGAATCGCTCCTCTATCGCACGAAGGTGATCAACCGCCACGGGAAGATCGAGGACGGCACCACCTCGCTCGACTTCACGCCGGAAGAAACCCACCGCAAGATCACGATCAGCCTCGGCGTCGCCCCGCTCGAGTGGAAGAACCACAAGATCAACCTCATCGACACGCCGGGCTACGCGGACTTCATGGGCGACCTCGTCGCCGGACTCCGCGCTGCCGACGGCGCTCTTCTCTGTCTCAAGGCGGCCGCGGGTATCGAGGCGGGCACCGAGGCGGTGTGGGAGCGGATCGAAGAGCGCGGTTGTCCCGTGATGGCCGCGATCACGCAGATGGAAAAGGAGCACGCCAACTTCGAGGCGGCGCTTGCCGGGGGCTCGCAGCGGCTGGGCAAGCGCTTCGTCGCGCTCGCGTGGCCGATCGGACAAGGCGACAAGTTCCGCGGCGTCGTCGACCTGGCGTCGAACAAGGCGTACTTCTTCGAGAAAGACGGAAGCTCGAAGGAAGGCCCGATTCCTCCCGAGCTCGAGGCCCCGGTGATGCAGGCGCGAAGCGCGCTCGTCGACGCGGCCGCGGAAGCCGACGACACGCTCCTCGAGAAGTTCCTGGGCGGCGCCGACCTCTCCGTGGAGGAGATCCACGTCGGACTTCGCGAAGGCGTCATCGCGCGGTCGTACGTGGCCGCTGTGCCCGTCGCCGCGGTGCCGATGCTCGGGATCGACTTCCTCCTCGACGCGATCGTGGACCTCATGCCGTCGCCGGTCGACGTGGGCGCGGCCTTGGGCGTGAAACCTGGGGGCGACGAGAAGGTGGAGTTCAAGGCGGAGCCGGGGGGGCACCTCGCCGCGATGGTCTTCAAGACCTCGAGCGAGAGCCACGCCGGCGATCTCTCGATGATCCGCGTTTTCTCGGGGACGCTTCAGCCCGGGAAGGAAGTGTGGAACTCGACGGCCCAGCGTGCCGAAAAGATCGGGCAGGTCTTCACGATCGTCGGGAAGGACCGGAAGGACGCCGCGCACATCGTGGCGGGCGACATCGGTGCCGCGGTCAAGCTCCGGGAGAGCCACACCGGCCAGACGCTCTGCGACAAGGGGCACTCGATTCTCCTCAACCCGATCCCGTTCCCGGACGCCAACCACGAGGTGGCGATCCACCCGCGGTCGAAGGGCGAGGAGGAGAAGATGGGATCGGGCCTCCACAAGATCCGCGAGGAGGACCCCACGCTCCACGTGCGCGTGGACTCGGGCCTTCATCAAACCGTTCTCTCGGCGCTCGGCGATCTCCACGTCGAGGTCGTGATCGAAAAGATGTCGCGCCGCTTCGGCGTCCACATGGAGCAGCAGAAGCCGCGCATTCCGTACCGCGAGACCATTCGGAAGTCGGTCAGCAAGCAGGGCCGCCACAAGAAGCAGACCGGCGGCCGGGGACAATTCGGCGACGTGCACGTGCGCCTCGAGCCGATGAAGCACGGCGCGGGCTTCGAGTTCGTCGACGAGGTCACCGGAGGCGCGGTGCCGCGCAACTTCATCCCCGCCGTCGAGAAGGGAATCATCGAGGCGATGCACGAGGGCGTCCTGGCCGGGTATCCGGTCGTGGACGTTCGCGCCGCGCTCTACGACGGCTCCTATCACACGGTCGACTCCTCGGAAATGGCCTTCAAGATCGCCGGCTCGATGGCGTTCAAGGAAGGCGCCAAGGAGGCGAGCCCCGTGCTCCTCGAGCCGATCGTCGAGGTCGAGGTGAAGGTCCCCAAGGACTTCGTGGGAGCCGTCACCGGCGACCTCTCCTCGAAGCGCGGGAAGATCCTCGGCATGGGCGCCGATACGCGCTACGACGTGATCCGCGCGCACGTCCCGCAGGCCGAGCTCTACAAGTACTCGACGCATCTCCGCTCCCTCACCCAGGGGCGGGCCACGTTCCGCATCAAGTTCAGCCATTACGAGGAAATCCCCCGCGAACTCGCCGATAAGGTCGTCGCTCAGGCGAAGGCCGAGAAGGAGGCGATCGCTCACGCCTAACCCCTGTGCGCGTCGCGAATCAACTTTGCTAATACAACATCGGCTGCGTGCGTTTCTGCTCGTTCTGGGCGTGGCTCATTGCTATTCGGTAGCGATCGTGGAAGGGGCCGCGGCGGCGCGCCCGGAGGATGCGCGCGCCGAGCGGACGGCCCGTTCGTCGCGGTTCATGCCGCCGGCGGCGCGGATGACCCCGGTGCTGAGCGCCGCGGCACGCGCTCGGCTCACGGCGGAAGGCCGTGCGGCGCTCTGGGTGTTCTTCACCGACAAGGGCATCTCGGACGAGCGCGCCTTCCAGGCGGCGGTTCGCGCTGCCGGCGCCGGACTCAGCGAACGCGCCCGCGCGCGGCGCTCGCGAGAGCAGGGCGGTCGCTTCGTTCCGGACCACGACGACGTTCCGGTCGTCGCGCGTTACGTGGATGCCGTGCGGGGTGCGGGGGCCGAGATCCGGCATACCTCCAAATGGCTCAACGCGGTCAGCGTGATGGTCACGGAAGCGGACGCGCGCCGCATCGAGGCCATGCCGTTCGTGCGCGCGATCCTTCCGATCCGGCCGTCGCGGCGCGTGGGGCCGGTCTCGCAGGGTCCGCCCATCGAAGGCGTCCCGTCGAAGGGCGCGTTGGATCAGGGGGACGAGGAGCGCGGGCCATACGCTCCCGACAGCTACGGCCTCGAGGCTCCCATGCTGCGCGATCCGGTGCTCGGCGCGGCGAGCCTCGGCAAGCCGGCCAACCCGGCCGGCTACGGCTCGTCCCTCGGGCAGCTCACCGAAATCAACGCGATCGCGGCGCACGACTCGGGATGGAGCGGTGCCAACGTGCTCCTCGCGATGTTCGACACCGGCTACAACAAGAACCACAGCGCGACGATCCAGCTGAAGCGTATCGCCGAGCGAGACTTCATATTCAACGACGGCGAGACGGCAAACCAGGCCGCCGACGTCTCGGACCAGTGGGATCACGGCACCGGCACGTGGGCCGTGGCCGGGGGCTACTCGATCGGGAACCTCATCGGCCCGGCATACAACAGCACGTTCCTCCTCGCGAAGACCGAGGACAACCGCTCGGAGACCCCGGTGGAAGAGGACAACTGGGTCGCCGCGGCCGAATGGGCCGACTCGATCGGCGCCGACGTGATCTCCGCGTCGCTCTCTTACTTCGACTTCGACGGCACCGCGAACGACTACTCCTACGCCGACCTGGACGGGCGGACGACCGTGGTGGCCCAGGGCGCGATCTTTGCCCACCGGCGGGGTATCGTCTTGTCGACCGCCGCTTCCAACGAGGGCCCCCTTCCCGGATCGATCTGGTCGCCGGCCGACGTCGATAGCGTCCTCACGGTGGGTGCGGTGGACGCCGCCAACTCCATCTGGGTCGCATCGAGCCGTGGCCCCACCTCGGACGGGCGGATCAAGCCCGAGGTGGTCGCGCGGGGAGTGGGCACCATATGGGCCGTGGCGAGCAACAACAGCCAGTTCGCGTCGGCGAACGGCACGTCGCTGTCGACCCCGCTCGTCGCGGGCGCCGCGACGCTGGTCCGCGAGGCCCATCCGGACTGGACCGTCGCGCAGGTTCGAACCGCCCTCATGAACACAGCCGACAAGGCCGGCACCCCGGGCAACGACTACGGCTGGGGCCGGATCGACGTGGTGAAGGCGATCTACTCGGGCTCCGTCACCTATCCCAAGCCGTTCGACCAACTCGTGCCCATCAACAACACGAACGTGTTCAATACGCCGGTCACGCTCCGGTGGCGTCGGTCCATCGACCGGAGCCCGCCGAGTGACGTGGTCACCTACAACGTGGTGCTCCGTTCCGTGACGCCGAACGCGGTGGTTTTCACCGCGACCACCGCCGAGACGACCACGATCTGCACGTCATACCTGGGACCCAACAAGACATACGAGTGGATCGTCACCGCCGTCGACTTGCTGGGCCACGAGCGGCCGGCGCGCCAGCCGTTCCGATTCACCACCGGGGCGACGACCGACGTGGCGCTTCCGCCGGCGGTCTCGCGAATCCTTCTCCACCAGAACCGCCCGAATCCCGCGCACCTGGCCACCGAAATTCCGTTCACGCTGGCCGGCGAAGGCGAGACGATCCCGGTGACGCTCCGGGTGTTCGATCCGCAAGGCCGCCTCGTTCGGACCTTGATCGACCGGCCGGAGGTCACGGGCCGCCACTATCTCGTCGACTGGGACGGAGCCGATCAAATGGGTCGGCGCGCCGCTTCCGGAATCTACTACTATCAGCTGCGAGCCGGGTCGGTCGTGCTGACGCGGCGCATGGTCCTTCTGCGCTGAAACTTGATCGGCGGCCCCGAGCCGGGGGCGCCTTGGGGAGCCATCATGTCGGGTCACTCGAAATGGGCGACGATCAAGCGGAAGAAGGCTTCGATCGACGCCAAGCGCGGCAAGGTCTTCACCAAGTACATCAAGGAGATCATCGTCGCGGCGCGCGCCGGCGGCGGGGATCAGAACGCCAATCCACGCCTTCGGACGGCGGTCCTGGGCGCGAAGTCGGTCAACATGCCCGCCGACAACATCGAGCGCGCGATCAAAAAGGGCACGGGCGAGCTGGAAGGCGTCAACTACGAGGAGGTCACGTACGAAGGGTACGGACCGGGCGGGATCGCCATCCTCATCGATTCGCTGACGGATAACCGAAACCGCACGACCGGCGAGATCCGCCACATCCTCACAAAAGTGGGCGGCCGTATGGCCGAAGCGGGCTCGGTCCAGTGGATGTTCCAGTCGAAAGGACAGCTCGTCGTGGCTCGCTCCGCCGCCGAGGAGGACACGCTCCTCGAATGCGTTCTCGACGCGGGCGCCGAGGACGTGAACCTGGACGATCCGGAGAGCTACGAGATCACGACGCCGCTCGCGCAGTTCGACGTGGTGAAGAACGCGCTCGCCCAGAAGGGGATCGCGGTCACCTCGGCGGAAATCGCCAAGGTGGCGCAGAATCTCATCGTGCTGAGCGAGAAGGACGCCGAAACGGCCTTGAAGCTCATGGAGGCGCTCGAGGACAATGACGACGTCCAACGGGTCTCGTCCAATCTCGATATCTCGGACGACGTCCTCTCCAAGCTCCAGACGTAGCGCCGCGACGCCCCTCATCCTGGGGGTCGATCCCGGCAGCCGCTACACCGGCTACGGGCTCGTTCGCCCGCAGGGGAGCCGCGTGCTCTACGAGCGCTCCGGCGTAATCGCCACAAAACCGGTGCTCCCGTTCGCCGACCGCCTCCTCGCCATCTACGACGGGCTCACGGCGATCCTCGAGGAGTGCCGTCCCGACGAGATCGCGGTCGAGACCGCGTTCGTTCGAAAGAGCCCCCTCTCCGCGCTCCAGATCGGCCACGTCCGGGGCGTCATCCTGCTCGCGGCGCGCCAGAGCGGCGCCGCCATCTTCGAATACACCGCGCCCGAAGTGAAGCTGGCGGTCGTCCGTCAGGGCGCCGCCGCCAAGGAACAAGTCGCGTTCATGGTCCGTCGGCTCCTGCCTGGCGTCGGCGCCGTGCGCGAGGACGAAACCGACGCGCTGGCCGTGGCCCTCTGCCACGCGCACCGCGCGCCCGGCCGCGCG
>DATEND010000451.1:0-3464 GCA_035275245.1 Candidatus Eiseniibacteriota bacterium | reverse complement strand
CGAACTCGGTCTGGAAATACGACGCCACGGGGACCGATCTTGGCTCCGGGTGGAGAGGCCTAGGCTATGACGACAGCGTGTGGCCGAGCGGTGCGGGTGCTTTGGGCTACGGCGATCCCTTCATCGTCACCACCGTCCCGTATGGTCCCGACGCCCTCAACAAGTACACCACGACCTATTTCCGCCGTACCTTCCAGGTCGCGACGGCTCCCGAGAACATCATCAGCGTCCGCCTGCGGGTCAACTACGATGACGGTTTCGTGGCCTACGTCAACGGGCAGGAGGCGGCGCGTCGCGCCATGCCGCTCGGGCCGATCTCCTACGGCACGTTTGCCACGTCGCACGAAGGCGGTGCCTACGAGACGATCACGCTGCCGGGGTCTGGACTTGGCCTGGTTCAAGGGACGAACGTTCTCGCCATCGAGGTTCATCAGGCCACCGCGTCGAGCACTGATCTCGCGATGGATCTCGAGCTTGCCTATTTCACGTCGGCGCAAGTCGTACGCGGCCCCTATCTCCAGATCGGGACGCCCACGGGGGTGACGGTGCGATGGCGAACCGACTTGGCGACCGATAGTCGCGTGCAATTCGGTCCCAATCCTGGAGCTCTCAACTCGGGTATCGATGAGCCCGCGCTCGTGACGGACCACGAGGTCACACTCACCGGACTCCAACCCGATACGCGTTACTACTACTCGGTAGGCACCACGTCAGGGGCACTTGCTGGAGGGGATTCCTCCTACACGTTCCAAACGCATCCCCCAGCGGGTCCTCCGCGTTCCACGCGCCTCTGGGTCGTCGGCGACGGTGGCACCGCGAACGCCGATGCTCGCGCGGTCCGCGATGCCTACGCGACCTATACCGCTGCCAAACCCGCGGACCTCTGGCTCATGCTCGGGGACAACGCCTACTCGACCGGCACGGACGCCGAATATCAGGCGGCCGTGTTCGACACCTACCCGCTGCAGCTGCGACGGACCGTGCTCTGGCCGACGCGAGGGAACCACGAATTCCTCCACGGGCCGCCGGCCCAGGACTATTACGACTTCTTCAGCCTGCCGACCGCCGCCCAGGCCGGCGGCCTGGCTTCGGGAAACGAGGCCTACTACTCGTACGACTACGCCAACATTCACTTCATCTGTCTCGATTCGGAGGGTAGCGATCGCTCGCCCGGCGGCGCGATGCTCACCTGGCTCGCGAACGACCTGGCATCGACGACGCGGCAGTGGATCGTGGCGTACTGGCATCACCCGCCCTACACGAAGGGTTCGCATGATTCGGACAACGATTTCGACAGCGAGGGAAGGATGCGCGACATGCGGGCGAACGCGCTCCCCATCCTGGAGGCAGGTGGCGTCGACTTGGTTCTTACCGGACACAGCCACTCCTATGAGCGCTCGTTCTTGCTGGATGGGCACTACGGTGTTTCCACCACGCTCACCGAAGCGATGAAGAAAGACCCGGGCGACGGCCGACTCAACGGGGACGGACCGTATCTGAAGCCAGGCCCCGGCCCGGCGCCGCACCAGGGCGCGGTCCACACGGTGGCGGGCAGCTCGGGGCAGATCAGCGGTGGGGCCCTCAACCACCCGGTCATGGTCACGAGCCTGAACGTGCTCGGCTCGATGGTGATCGATGTCTACGGCTCACGGCTCGACGCGCGCTTCCTCTCCAGCACCGGCGTCGTCCTCGACAGCTTCACGATCATCAAGGGGATTCCCGTCAGCGTGCCCGAGCAGAGCGCGCCCGGCGTAGCGCTCCACCTCGCACCCGGGCGGCCTTCGCCGTTCGAGAGGGCAACCACGATCGCCTACACGCTCCCGAGGTCCGGCCCGGTGCGGCTCCTCGTCTTCGACGTGAATGGAAGGCTGGTGCGTACCTTGCAGAGCGGCGAACGTCCCGCGGGGGCGCACGCCGATGTTTGGGACGGGTGCGACGATCAGCGCCGGCGCCTCGCCGCCGGCGTGTACTTCGCCCGGCTCGAGACCACAGACGGGGTCCGGGTGCAGCGCCTGACGCTGGTTCGGTAGCTTCGCAGCCACGAAAATCCGATTGACGCCTCCGCCATTTCATGTGACTATTTAGTCACGTAAGCGAATCGCCGGGACCTGGTCGAATGACCGGTCCTCGGCGCGGTCGCAGAAGGGAGACATCATGACCCCAGCCGTGAAGGACGATCTCCTGGTCGAGATCGAGCAGACCGTGGAAATCAAGGCGCCCCCCGAGAAGGTCTTCGAGGGTCTCATCAGCCACCTATGCGATATGGAAGGGGAGCCGGGGAAGCCGCGGCTCAAGCTGAAGCTGGAACGAAAGCCGGGTGGTCGCTGGTACAGGGATCTGGGCGACGACAGCGGGCACCTCTGGGGCTTCGTCCAGTCCATCAAGCCGCCCACGCTCCTCGAGATCTGCGGTCCGATGATGATCTCGAACCCGGTCGCGACCCACATGATCATGCGGCTGACGCCCACCGGATCGGGCACCAGCCTCCTCTTCAAGAACGAAGTCTTCGGCCCGCTTCCCGGAGAGTACAAGGATCACATGAAGGATGGGATGGAGGAGGGGTGGAAGAGCTTCGTCGAGGGCCTCAAGCGCGACTTGGAGCGCTAGAACGAAGGGTCACCGACGGGGGTCGAAGGCCGCCTCGCGGGTAGGAACGTGGGCGCCGCGTCCGGACGATCCGGGCCTGGATCGGGTCTGGCGGGCGCTCGCGGATCCGACCCGGAGGAGGATTCTGGACCTGCTCCGCAAGAAGCCTCTGACCACGACCCTTCTCGTGGAACGCGTCCCGGAGATGTCCCGGTTCGGGGTGATGAAGCATCTGGCGGTGCTTCGCGATGCGGGCCTGGTGCAGAGCCGGGACCAAGGCCGCAGCGTGGTGAACAGCCTGAACGTCATCCCGATCCGGCTCATTTACGAGCGATGGGTCAGCGAGTATCAGGACCTCTGGGCGCGCCGGCTGACCGGGCTGAAGCGCGCCCTGGAGCGGGATGGTTCGAGCCATCGCGAGGACGAGTGAAACGACCGTGAGATTGCCCGCCGGAAGCGCATGAACCGCGAGGGCTAGCATCCGATACGGCTCGGCCTTCCTTTCCCGACATTTGCTCCGTCCCCCTATGATACGCAATCCGTCCGAGCGTTCATCAGCCCTACTTGGCCTCGTGGGTAGAGCGCGATTGAAGTAAATTCCCTTCATGTCACCTGACCCAGGCACCCGCATCGGTCCCTACGAGGTGCTCGGTCCGCTCGGTGCGGGCGGGATGGGCGAGGTGTGGCGCGCGCGCGACTCCCGGCTCGGGCGTGACGTCGCGATCAAGACCCTCCCCGCAGAGCTGTCGCGCGACCCCGAACTCCTGGCGCGGCTCCAGCGCGAAGCCCGATTGCTCGCCTCGCTCCGTCACCCCGGCATCAACACCATCTACGGCCTCGAGGAGATCGACGGCCAGCGCTACCTGGTGCTCGAGTGT
>DATEND010000450.1:0-2482 GCA_035275245.1 Candidatus Eiseniibacteriota bacterium | reverse complement strand
CCCGGCCTCCGTCCTTGTGGACGACTGCCCGGAGGCCCTGCGTGATCCGTGCGGACCAGACGTTGGGATCGCGCGCGCGTGCGACGCGCTCGAGGCTGATCCCCGGGGAATCCGGGTTCGCCCGAAACTTCACCATGAAGTCGAAGACCCGGCCCTTGTCCGCCGCGCCCAACCGCGCCGCCGAGTCGAAGAAACTGTTGGCGACCGCGAACTCGGTCACCGCACCGCTCCGAGCGCTTCGGCGATCCGCTGCCCCGCGTCGGGTAGCGTCGGATTGATGACGAGGGTAGCGCGTCCCGCTTCGCCAAGGGCGCTCGCCACCGCCGTGGCTAAGGGATCTCGTGCGTCGACCAGATCAATCGCGCCTCGGGGGCCACGCAGCTCGGCGACCGACTGGCCGACGATGGCGCCGCCGGTCGTGACGTCACGACCCGGCTCCACCCGGATACCGTCGGTCACGACGCTGGCGAGCAGGGAACGCCAGTCGGGCGGAAAGAGCGTGACCTCGAACGCCGGCCGTGCATCGCGCGCTACGCGAGCGACGGAGCGGCCGAATACGCTCGGATACTGTGCGACGGTTCCCTCCCACCCCGCACGCGGCCCGAATCGCACGACGGTCCAACCCCGGTCTTCCAAGCAGGCGACCTGTGCTGCGTCGCGCTCCTTTCTGTGCGGGTAGTCGTGGTGCGGTCCATCGACATACACAACGGTGTGC
Source organism: Candidatus Eiseniibacteriota bacterium (assembly GCA_035275245.1). Lineage (GTDB taxonomy): Bacteria > Eisenbacteria > RBG-16-71-46 > SZUA-252 > SZUA-252 > DASQJL01. The sequence continues at coordinate 1,767 of DATEND010000450.1, read as the reverse complement.
GAGTTTCGGTAGACGAAGTCCGCGCGCGTGCGACAGGCCTCCTCGTAGTGCTGAGCCTCATCGGGCAACCTGAGCTGCTGCTGTTCGAGGAAGTCGAGCCATTCGCGCTCGAGTCCTGAATCGCAAAGCTGTTTCAACGCGTCCAAGTGCTCAGCGCGGGTGCGCGGACCGGGCGCGGTTTCGACCCGTGCCCCGGCGAGCTCGCGGAGTAGCGGAGCGATTAGTTGACGATCGAGGCGCGGGTGGTCCGGCTGGTTCATGTAGCTCATCAGGCAGTCGTAGCAGGCCGCCTCGCACTCCTCGGACGCACGCGGGTGGCGGCGTAGGTCGGCTCCCGTCGCCGGATCGAAGTGACAGATCTCGAGGGCACGGCGCGCGAGCTGCGGCACCGCCTCGGCATCGTCTACCAGGCGCCGCAGCACGCCGGCCCCGCCCTCGGCCGACTCGTAGAAGAGGAGTAGGCGCCGATCCGCGTTCGATGGCAATGGCTCGCTCGCCAGCTCGACCTCCTCAAGCTGGTAGACCACTTGGATGGCGCTCCGGAGCGCGGACTCGAGCGATGCCATCTCCCCAACATCGAGCGGGCGCGTCATCTCGAGAAGGAGACAGTTTCGCCAGTCCTCAACGTATGGAATCACCCGTCTAACGGACGCTGAGAGCGGGTCGTCCGGATCATCCTCGTCCTGTTGATTTTTCGCCCAATATCCGCGCTCGGTGTCCAGCAGAAATCCCAGCTCCTCCTTCCTTGCACGTCGTTTCCAGCCGAGGTTGATGCGCCAAAGTGTGGCCGTGTCCCCATAGGTCATCTCGGCGATCGGCCCATCCGAGCCGAGTACGGTGGCACGTCGTTGGCTTGGTCGGCCCCCATGCTCGGAGAACCTCACCCCGCTCCGGATCTCGAAGCCGAGACGGAGCCGTTCCTCTTCGTCGGAGTTGATGCGCTCGGTACGCCGCGTGGACACGTTCTCCATACGGAAGAGAGGCCGCAGCGCTTGCCCCAGCTCACGCTCGCAGCGCTGGCACAGATCGGGCCCGCTATCGTCGCCCACCATTGGCTGGAGATAGCCGCAGTGGTCGCACTGCTTTGCCGCCCGCGTCACGACGCCGTCGGTCTCCCCGGCGTGCTCGATCGGTAGGATCACGCGATTGATCCGATAGCGGACGCCCTCATGGTAGACGATCGCCCGTGGTCCGAACTCGGAAATGGCGAGGAAGCGCGGACGGGAGACGAATTCGTCGCCCTTGCGGCTGCGGCTCCGCCTTCCCGGGATGTAGGCCGAGAGCGGAAGCCGCGGGAAGCTGTAGCCCGGTAGGAAACCTTCGCTGCCAAAGTACCGGTAGCTGTAGAAGTCGGACTGCACCGAGCCGACGGCCTCGCCGAGCAGCTCGAGCTGGGCGCCCTTTTCCAGGAACAGCCGCCGGCGTCCGCCCTCCATCGACAACACCAGCCGGCGCTGCGCGCGGCCTCTTCCGGCTGCCGCCCCTTGCGGAACGAACTCTCTGAGCTCGCTGCCCCACCAGCGCAGAAAAGTCTCCAGACTACTCGATACGCGGCTTGCCATAGACGCGGCTTTTTACAAGGAATTACAATGATTTAAGGCCAGATCAGAACACCGCTGGACCTGTCCGGGCAACCTCGCCGCCGCAACCGTCAGGCCGCGGTCAAAATACAATATTCTTCAATATTCCGGCAATGGTTTCTTTCCCCTGTCGGTCCAACCGGTGCGCTCAGCGATGCACGATGTCCTGGTCCTCGCCCTCGCCGCC
>DATEND010000449.1:0-2082 GCA_035275245.1 Candidatus Eiseniibacteriota bacterium | reverse complement strand
CCTCGGGATCGCCCGCGCCGTCGATGCCCGAGGCCGGCGGCGCCAGTGGATTCACGTTCTCCGACGAACGCTGGGGCGACGTGATTCCCATGTCCTGGTGATACGCCTCGACGACCTGCTGCATGAGGGCCGAGACCTGCGCCTTCCGACCGAAGCGGCCGATGCGCGGCGCCGATCCACCGCCGGGCTCCGTCGCCGGTACGTACGCCGGAGGAACCACCCAGTTCGGCCTTCCCGAGATCCCGTCCGCGTCCGCGTCGGTGGGATCCGCGTGCGTGAGGATCGTCGACTCGGTGATCGCCTCGATGAATCCAACGCCGAAGACGGCGGGGGGAAGGCGAAACGAGACGTCGACTCCGGCAGGGAGCGCCTCCGCTAGGGCCCCCGGAATGGCCCGGCTCTGTATCTGAGGTCCTCCCTCGCCCAGTGCTAGGTCGATCCCGCGGCTGAAGCGCGTGAGGACGTTCTCCGGTCGGCCGCGCCCGTCCCCGCTGTGACACGAGGCGCACGACACGTTGTTGAAGATCGGTCCGAGGCCTTCCCCGATCGAGAACGCGCGACGGAACTGAACCTGGCCGTCCTGGAAGTCTCCGAGCTCGCCGTTGTCGAGGCCCTGGACCGGCTGGTCGAAGCGCTCGCCCAGCGCGGGCTCGGTCGTGAGCAACTTGCCGCATCCGACGGCAAGCAATGCGCACGCGCAAAACGCAATCGCGGCTCGGTCCAGCCATCGTCCCAAGCCATGTGGAATCGCGGTCTGCATGCTTCCCCCAGATCGATAGTCAAACGCACGGCTCGCCCGAACTCGTTCTCATGGCTACCGATGCGGCGCGAGTACCGCGCCCCGAGCGCGCTCGCGCGATTCGTCCCCGCCACGGGCATCGCAAGAGATGGGCCATGAGGTGGGCGCGATATTTGCTCTTCTAGTCTCGCGCCGGGACCCGTCGGGGGTTTCGCGCGCGGAAGTAATGACACCCGAGAAGGAGCGCCATTCATGGAGATCCGTTCTGGTTTCTTGGCAGTCGTGCTGTGCGCGGCGACCCTGGTTCCGGCTCCCGCCTTCGCCGCGGCGGGTCAGCTCAGCACCGGCTCGATCGAGTTCTCGCCGACGGTTTCGTTCAGCCATCAGAATTTCAAGCGCGAGGGATACGGCAACGTCGAGACCACGACCCGGCTCGACATCGCGCCGACGATCGGGTACTGCCTCTCGAATCACTACGAGGTGACGGCCGCCTTCTTGACGCGGCACCAGTCCGCGAACGGAATGAGCGACACCGCGCTCGGCGCTTCGGCGGGGCTCCTCTACAATTTCTCGTCGCAGGGAAGCGTGACCCCGTTTGCCGGAGTCGGTTTCGGCGCGCTCTTCTATGACGGATTCTCGTTCGACGAGACGGCGGTCTTGGCGCCGATGATCACGGGCGGCGTCCGCGTTCTAGTGGGGTCGAACGCCTCGGTGAACATGAGCCTCGGCTATCAGCACGAGAGCAACGCGGACGGGGAGTTCCAGGCGAGCGCGAATCGGCTGGTCGCCGGCGTGGGCGTCTCTCTCTTCCCGTGGCGCGCGCACTAACGGGCACGCGCGGCGAACCACGCGGGAATCTGGGCCAAGGCGATCCCGGCCAAGGCGAGCGTGTGCGCGATCGCGTAGAGCAGGACCAGGGCCGGCCCGGAGGCGTACTGCTCCCGGTCGGGGCTCAAGAGAAACTGCATCGCGGAGAACGTGGCGCCGTATTTTTCGATCCGCGCGGCGGTGCCGAGCATCCCAAATAGATAGCCCACCGGGTAGGAGAGCGCCACCGCCAGGGCGGCTACCGCCCACCGGCGCGACCGGCCCGACTCTTCCCCACGCGCCCCCGCCAGCGCGCGAGACGCGAGCGATGCCGCGCCACCGACCGCGAGAAACCATCCCGCAAGCATTCCGGCGCCGGCAACGCTTCCGCCGCCCTGGATCAGCTCCGTGAGGTTGTCGGTCGCCGCCCACGGCACGATGACCAGGTATCCCACGAGGAGCATGGGCAACGCGACCGGGAGCCACGCCTTCCCCGCTCTTGAAGACGCGCCGCGATCCTCCGGCACGAGGGCGAG
>DATEND010000448.1:0-2234 GCA_035275245.1 Candidatus Eiseniibacteriota bacterium | reverse complement strand
AAGGCGCAGGGGAGCGACACGAATTACGTCTTCCTGACCTTCGTGCTCCACCACCTGCCGGTGGGCGTCATCGGCCTCGTGCTGGCGGCCATCTTCGCCGCCTCGATGTCCTCGACGTCGGCCGAGCTGAACGCGCTTTCTTCCACGACGTCCGTGGACATCTACCGGCGGTTCCTCGAACGGAGGGAAGGCGTCGACCCGACGGTCTTGGCGCGGCGGGAGGTCTACGTCTCGAAGGCGGCGACGGTCGTGTGGGGGGCGTTCGCGATCGCCTTCGCGGAATTCGCGAGCCGGCTCGGCTCCCTGATCGAGGCCGTGAACATTCTCGGGTCGCTCGTCTACGGGACGATCTTGGGGATTTTCCTCACGGCGTTCTACTTGAAGCGGGTTTCGGGGACGGTGGTGTTCGTCGCCGCCCTCGTCGCAGAGGCAGCCGTCGTGGCGTGCTTCCTCTTCACCACGATCTCGTTCCTCTGGTACAACGTCGTCGGCTGCCTCTGCGTTGTCGCGGTTTCGCTGGCGATGAGCCTACGCCCTACATCTTCGCCTTCCACTCCGACAGCTTTTTCTCGGTAGGCTTGGTGTCCGGCTTGTCCGGATCCGCCTTTCCGGCCTCGATCGCCTTCTCCGCCATCGCGATCGCTTCCTTCTTCTGACCGGCCTTCATCTTCATGTCGGCCAGAAGGCCGAGGTTCTGGTAAGTCCCCTTGATCGCGACCGACTGCTCCGCCCACTTCATCCCGTCCTCGGGGTGGACGTTCGTGGTGAACGTGAACTGCGCGGCGCGATAGGGCGTCCGCCAATCATCGGCCGCGAGCCCCTTCATCGCCTCCTGAATGTTCGCCATCGACTTCTCGACGGTGTTGACCTGGACGGGAACGGAGACGCTCAGCTTCTCCCAGCGAAGGACGAGATCGGCGCCTTCCGTGGCGATGTTCTCGAAGGAGAGGCTCATCCACTCCTGGTGCGGCACGGCCTTCGGCTTCGCCGTGAAGCGAACGACGTCCTGCGCCGTCGAGTATTCGAACGATCCCCAGGCCTCCTTGGCGGTGCTGAAGATCACGGTCCAATCGTTCGGCGTGGGAATCGTGTAGATCGCGTACGTTCCGGCCGGCAGCGGCTTCCCGCCGATCATGACCTGGTCCGAGCACTGGAACGTCGTTGCCTCGTTCGCCCCGGTGCGCCAGACCTCGTTGTACGGCACGAGCCCGCCCCAGATCTTCCGATCCTTCACGCCAGGGCGGCTGTAGCTGACCGTGAAGTCGGTGATGCCGATCGTCTGAGAGACCGACGCTTTCGGGCTCACCCGAGGCAGGATCAATTCCGCGCGCGCCGGCAGGGCGAGGAGCGCGGGCGCGAGGGAGGCAAGGAGGAGGGCGGACACGGCGGTGCGAACTCGGTTTCGGCTCATCGCGATTCCTTTCACTGGTTGATTCTCGGCGGAGGTTCGGCGAATCCCGCACGCGATCTCCCCGAGAGGGAGGAACTGGGCACGGCCCAAGTCTACCAGATCGCCGGGGCGGCCCGCGGGGACTTCCCGGCCGCGGGGGATCGTCGTAGGATGCGTCCGACCCATTACGGCGCCCCTGCGGGCGTACGCGAAACGCGGCTTGCCCGCGACAGGCACGGGAGGCACGAATGCGCACGAAGATCGTAGGATTCATCGCGCTGATCTCCGCTCTCACGCTGATTCCGACGAACGCCGCCCAAGCCGCGTGGCCGCACGAACGCGACGGCGTTCTCCTCGGCTTCAGCCTGGGCGGCGGCTCGGCCAGCGTCGATTACCTCGGCGTCGACACGGACCGGGAGGGCAGCATCGGGGGGTCGTTCCGCGTCGGGTACGCGTTCACCCCGCAGATCGCGGCGGGAATCGAAGGGACCTTCTGGACGAAGGAAGTGATCGACGACGTCACGTGGACCTTCAACGTGACGACCGCGGCTCTAACCTACTATCCCGGCGCCTCGGGATTCTTCGTGCGCGGCGGCATCGGCGCCGGATCCATGGAGCTCGAGCTCGACCAAGGCGGCGGCGTAACGACCACCGCGTCCGACGACGGATTCGGCTTTCTGCTGGGAGCGGGCTACGAGTGGAGGCTGACGCGAAAGTTCGCCCTGGGACCGGCGGTCGACTACTCGTACGCGAAGGTGAACGACGATATCTCGCTCAACTACGTGAACTTCACCCTCGGCGCGAACTGGTACTTCTAGGGAGCGCCCGGTCGCTTCTTCAGCAC
>DATEND010000447.1:0-3250 GCA_035275245.1 Candidatus Eiseniibacteriota bacterium | reverse complement strand
CAAGTCCAGGCCGAACGCTGTTGAACTGAACCGGAACTCGTCCTCATCGAACCCGGGCTGGCCGCTGGTACCTTCCGTGAATCGCTGGGACTGCCGAGTGAGCTCAACGACCGGCCCCACCGCGAACGTGGCCGTTACGTTTTCCCGAATCGGCGCGAAGTGCATCCATTGGACCATGAGGTCGATGGAGTGGGATTCGAAGGTTTGCTCCACCATGAGGTCAGGCGATCCAGTATCCGTTATCGTACCGGAGCCATCGGAATCGCCCAGATCCGCTTCAATCCCGAAGCGGAACGCCGAGGACGCGCTCGAATGCTTTCGAATCGCGAACGAACCGTCTGTGTCACCAGATCCGAGGTCCGTGCCGATCTCCAGAGACCATGTGGATGTACCAAGCGCCGTAGCGGCGGCCGTCCCGGGCGGCGCGCCGGAAACGAGTAACAGCACAATTAGGAGTACGGGGATCGTTGCGGTCAGCTTTCGCATAGGCGTTCCTTCCATGGGGGTTGAGGCCGCGGGGAGACAGGCGGCAGCGTAGCGGGAGGCGGACGCGAGCGCAATCCGTTATCATGATGGGCCTCGACCTCCACTTCCGGCGGAGCCTTGATCATGGCCGCGACACAGACGGAGAAAGCAAAGCAGTTTCTGGCGCTACATAGCCGACCCGGCGCGTTCGTCATCCCGAATCCCTGGGACGCCGGCTCGGCCCGCCTCCTGGCGAGCCTCGGATTCGAGGCGCTTACGACGACGAGCGCCGGTCTCGCGTTCACGCTCGGCAGGCCCGACGGGAGTGCCGCGGTCACCCGAGACGAAGCGCTCGCGAATGCCAAAGCGATCGTCGACGCGACGGAACTTCCTGTGGCGGCGGATCTCGAGAACGGCTACGGGGACGCGCCCGAAGCGGCGGCCGAGACGATTCGCCTCGCGGGGGAGGTGGCCGGGTTGGTCGGTGCCTCGATCGAGGACGCGTCCGGCGACCCCGCGCGCCCCATCTACGAATTCAACCATTCGGTCGAGCGGGTGGCTGCGGCCGTGGCAGCAGCGCGCAGCCTACCGTTCCCGTTCATCCTGGTGGGCCGGGCCGAGAATTTCCTCCATGGGCGCCGCGACCTGGACGACACGATCCGGCGTCTCCAGGCATACGAGACCGCCGGTGCCGACGTGCTCTTCGCGCCCGGGCTCACCCGATCGGAAGACATTCGAACCGTCTGCGCCTCCGTTCGAAACCCCGTCAACGTCGTCGTCGGCTGGAAGGGCGTGCCATTCTCGGTCGCCGATCTCGCGGCCCTGGGCGTTCGCCGGATCAGCCTGGGCGCCGGACTGCATCGCGCCGCGCTGGGTGCATTCGTCCGGGCCGCGCGCGAAATTCGCGAGCACGGTACGTTCGGGTTTACGGAGGGCAATCTTCCTTCCGCCGACGCCAACGAATTCATCGTCAGAAGGTAGATCCTCGAGGGAATTGCCATGACCGAGCAGACCGCGACCGACAAACTACAGAGAGTGGCGCTCCAGTTTCTCCAAGAGACGTTCGACACCCACCACGGCATCTACCTAGACAAGGGCACGTCGTTCTTCGAGACGCTCGAAGGCGTCTCGGCGGTGGAGGCGTCGGAACGGGCCACCGCGGGTACCGCCAGCATCGCGGCCCACGTGCGCCATTGCGCCTTCTACCTGGCCGTGATCCAGCGGTCGATTCGTGGCGAAGAGCTAGGGAAGCTGAATTGGCGCGAAATTTGGGAGAACGACCGGCCCGTGTCGCGCGACGCATGGGGCGCGGACGTCGCCGCACTCCGCGCGGAACACGCCAAGGTGCTCCGGATGCTGGCCGACCCGGCTACGTGGGAGCGGGACGATGTGGTTGGCGAATTCATGGCGATCGCGGTTCACACGGCCTACCACCTGGGCGCGATCCGCCATGCGCTCGCGGTGATCCGCGCGCGAAAGGGCCCCGCGCGGTAGGCACCGCTGGCCGGTAGACGTCCGCGTCCATTCCAGCTAGGTTTGTCCCAAGCGCACACGCGGCGGGCCCCCGTCGTCGTGTGCCCGTACGACTCCAATGAAGGCCAAGGAGGGGGATCATGAAGCGCTTCGTTCTGCTCACGATCGGATTGTTGGTGCTGGTCGCCGCCGTCGCCGTCGCTGATGACGCGGCGAAGTCGACCGCAGCGACCGCCACGCCCGCGCAGGCGGCGGCCACCGCCGGCGAGCACCGCGCGTTCTTGCCGGGCGATTTCAAATGGGCCGACCCGCCCCCGGGCATGCCGAAGGGCGCCAAGATGGCGGTCATCCATGGGGATCCGAGCGCGCCTGGAATTTTCGCCATCCGGGCTCTCCTTCCGGCCGGCTACAAGGTGCCTCCCCACTTCCATCCGGCGGACGAGAACGTCACGGTCATTTCGGGCGAGCTCAACGTAGGGATGGGCGACAAGTGGGACGAGACGAAGGGACATGCGCTACCTGTGGGCGCCGTCGCGATCATGCCGATTGGCGCGAAGCACTTCGCATGGACCAAGGTCGAGACCGTGATTCAGATCCACGCGATGGGCCCGTGGGGCATCACGTACGTCAATCCGCAGGACGATCCCCGGAACGCGAAGGAGGCCACGACGAAGTAGTCGCGGCGGAAATCTCAGTCACACGGCCCCGCGGGTCAATGCCCGCGGGGCTTTCTGTTGCGGAAGCGGTGTTGCCATCCGACCCCCGGCGGGCCAGACTACGCCTTCCATGGACCCACTCAGTCCCGAGGCAAATAGCATGGCCGGCACCGACCAAGCGCACCGCTACGCGCGCGGCATGCGCTCGAGCCTGGTGGGCCTCGCGATCAACCTCACGCTCGCGGCCGGGAAACTGGTCGCCGGGATCGTCGGCACTTCCTATGCGCTGACTGCGGACGCCATCGAGTCGCTCGGCGACTCGATCGGCTCGATCATCGTCTGGCGCGGGCTCAAGATCGCCCAGCGCCCGCCGGATCCCGAGCATCCCTACGGGCACGGGAAGGCCGAGCCGATCGCGGGCGCGCTCGTGGCCGTGTTGCTCGTCGGCGCCGGTATCGGGATCGCGTTCGAGGCGGCGCGGGAGATTGCTTCGCCGCACCGCGCTCCGAAGCCCTTCACGCTCGCCGTGGTCCTGGGCGTCGTGCTCGTGAAGGAGGTCCTCTTCCGCTTCCTCCACCGAGTGGGGCACGAGACGGGAAGCCACGCCGTGCGCGCCGATGCCTGGCACCATCGGAGCGACGCGATCACGTCGGCTG
>DATEND010000446.1:0-2239 GCA_035275245.1 Candidatus Eiseniibacteriota bacterium | reverse complement strand
ATAGGTTTTCCCACATGAAGCGGTGGTAGCTGTGAACGCTGTCGGGCGGCATCGGATAGTACTCGTCGAGGTTGAAGGTCCGGACACCCGACCAGTCGAGGCCCTCGTTCCGGTGCATCCGAACCAACTCGCGATAGACGCCGATGGGCGTCGAGCCCGTGGCGAGCCCGAGCACGGCGCCATGCCCGGCTTCGCGGCGGCGCCGGATGGTCTCGGCGATCCGATTCGCGACCAGCCGCGCGATGTCGTCGTGTTCCTCCCCCACTTGGACGGGGATGCGTTCGGGGCCGTCTCGCATGCGCTCTCCGGGGTTCCGTTGCGATCCAGGGCTTGCAACGATTGTTTTCGGCCGATTTCTCGGTTGACTTTATCTTATTATTCGATTATACTTTAGGCCTTAGATCGGCTCCACGGAAGGGGGGTTCCGTCTGGAGGATCGACGAGATGTGGCCGTCCCACGTCCTCGCTAACGCGCGCCTTGCGAGCTACGCGCTCGCGGCGTCCGTCGTTCTTGCAACTCCCGCGTACTCGCTCGACGTCCCGCCCGGCACGACTAGCCCTCCGCTTCAGGCGACCGCCTGCATCGAGAAGACGGGTGCGTTTGAAAACCTGGGGGACTTGAGCTGCTCTCCGAGCATCTGCTTCACCCGCTGCGCCGCGTCGGAGAACACGGCCGAAGCGAACCTCAACTTCACGGGCCTTACGGTCGGACGCCGGTTCGCGGAGACGACGGTCTATACGGACTTCACGGTTCCGGCCGGGGCAACCACGGCCGGACACGAAGTGGACGGGACGATCGCGTACGACGTCGAATGGCGGGCGATCTGGTTTCTGATTGGTGTCTTGACCGGCTTCAACGACGCGCAGAGCATCGTCACCCTGAGCCTGTGGGATCAATCGAACGGCGGAAGGCTGCTCCGCGAGGTAGAGGTCCATAAGCTCGAAGCGGACGCGTTCGGATCGCTGCCGGAGGTGCCCCTCGAGCCGGGCGCCGGACTCGACAGGGGCACGTCCTCGAACACGTTTACCGCCAAGCTCATTCGCGGCCGCTCCTATCGAATCGGGCTCAAGGTTCGGCTCGAAGGGAAGGGCTTGGCGAACGCTACCATTACGCTCGACTACATGTCGGGGCAGTCGGGCGTATGGTGGAACGAGCTTCGGGTCTCCGTCTCCCCCGACTTGATCGAGCGGATCGAGATCTTGGAGCACCAGCTCAGGCATCATACGCACACGTATCTCACGGGAAGGGGCGAAGGACACAACAACACCGAAGCCGCCACGTCCGAGGCCATCATCGTCGACGAGGGCCCGCCCTCGGATGGCGAGGCGAACCTGCTGCCGCCGGAAGATCCCGACGCACAGCCCCTGCCCGGCTCGGTCGTCGTGACGAGCGCTCCGAACCCATTCAATCCGGTAGCCACGATCTCCTATCGCCTGCCGGAGCCGGTCGCCGTGACCCTTCGCGTCTTCGATTCGCACGGACGGCTCGTCGTCACGCTCGAGGACGGCGAAAAGGCGGCGGGGCCGCATGAAGCGCGATTCGATGCGACCGGGCTGTCGACCGGCGTCTACTATTGCCGCCTGACGGCCGGCAAATACTCCGAGACGCGAAAGCTGACCCTTCTGAAATAGCGGCGGTTGCCACCCGCTATCGTCTCGCCTAGACTCCTCGCTCCCATGCTCAAGACATCGCCCTTTCATCCCCGCACATCCGCGTTGGTGCGCGCCCAAACCTGGCGTCGTTGGGCCGGTTACCAAATGGCCAGCGCCTACGATCCGCACCCGGATCGCGAGTATGCGTGCATCCGGAATTCGGCGGCCCTGATCGACGTCTCGCCACTTTACAAGTACTGGATCACGGGCCGCGACGCGATGCGCTTGATCGACCGAACGATCACCCGCGACATGACCAAGCTCAAGCCGGGGCAGGTCTACTACACGCCCTGGTGCGACGGGGAAGGGAAGGTGATCGACGACGGCACCGTCAGTCGCCTCGACGACACCACCTATCGGCTTACGAGCGCGGACTCGTCCCTTCGCTGGCTTCGCATGAACGCCGTCGGCCTCGAGGTCAAGATCGAGGACATTTCCGAATGCGTCGGCACGCTTTCGATTCAGGGGCCGCTCTCGCGAGCGATCCTGTCGCAAGCATCGCCGGCCGATCTCGCGGGCCTCAAATATTTCCGCCTGGTCGACAGCACGGTGCGGGGCATCCCGGTCAACATCTCGCGCACCGGTT
>DATEND010000445.1:0-7402 GCA_035275245.1 Candidatus Eiseniibacteriota bacterium | reverse complement strand
CGTCGCGAAGACCTTCTCCAGGTTCTCGAACTTCTCCTCGTGGAACGGCGCCTCCGCGAGCTTCACGAAGGTGCGCACCTCGCCCTTCGACTGGTCCGCGGGCGCGATCACGCGAAGCGTCATGACGTTCGACTGCGCGATCTCGACCTTCGCCTTTGGGTCAGGCGGCAGGTTGATCTCGAGCGCCTGCGGCTTCCTGAAGACGGTCGTGCACATGAAGAAGATGAGGAGCAGGAACGCCACGTCCACCATCGGGGTCATGTCGATCTTCACGCCGAGGCGCTTGGGGGCGCGCTTTCTGAGCCCGCCCTTCTTTTTCCCTGGTTTACTTTCGGGAGTATCTACCGCACCCATGGAGGGCCGCTCCTTTTCGTGTGCGAAACCGGCTTCGCGATCAGTGCTTCCTCAACGCGGACTTCTCGCTCGCGACGAGCTCGGTGACGAGGCTGAACGTGATCGTGTTGGTCTTTTGCATGATGGCCATCACGTCCTCCATCGTGCCGTACTCGGCTTCTTTGTCGGCCTTGATCGCCACACGGAGTCTGGGATTTCGACGCCTCTGCTCGAGGACCAGGTTCTCCAGACTCGGCATGTCGGTCTCTTCCTGAGCGTTCTTTCCGACCTGCCAAAAGAGCTGGTTGTCCTTCGAGATGGCCAGGACGAGCACGTCCGATTCCGGCACCTTCAAGTTCGAATGGCTGTCCGGCAGGGTGATGGGGACCTTTTGAGGCGGGTCGAATTGAGAGGTCGACATGAAGAAGATCAAGAGCAGGAATGCCACGTCGACCATGGGCGTCATGTCGATCTTGACGCCGATCCGCTTCATTTTTTTTGCAGACATGTTACTTCGTCGCTTCCTTGAGCGAGAGAACCTCGATCACTTCGAGCGACGCCTCGTCCATTCCGTAATTGAAGTTGTCGATCATGGTGACGAACACGTTGTAGAGAACGATCGAGAAGATCGCGACCGCCAACCCGCCGGCCGTGTTGATGAGCGCTTCGGAAATACCGATCGCCAGCTTCACGGCATCGACCGAGCCCGTCTGGCCGAGCGCGGAAAACGAGCGAATCATGCCGACGGTAGTCCCAAGCAGCCCGACCATCGTCGCGATCGAAGCGATCGTCGCCAGCGCGATCAGGTTCCGTTCGAGAAGCGGCACCTCGAGCATGTTCGCTTCTTCCATCGCCTTTTGGACTTCCTGGATCTTCGCCGCGCGATCGATCGGCGCGTTGCGGACCACCGCGTAGCGGTCGAGGCCGGCGCGAAGCACGTTGGCAAGCGATCCTCGCTGCTTCGAGCACATGTCGGCCGCACCCTCGACGTCCATCGAGTCGATCTTCTGGCGGAGTTTCCGCATGAACGTGGGCGAGGGCTCGCGGCCCTTCGCGCGCGTCAGCGTGAAGAGGCGCTCCAAGGTGAACGTTACGGACATGATGGAAAGCATGATCAGCCCGGCGACGAGCGGACCGCCCTGCTTGATGTACTCGGGCAGGAGCTGGTAGATCACGATCGAGATCGCCAGAGCGATCACGCTGACGAGCGTTACGAAGAGACCCTGTTTCACTGCGATCCTCCCTTGGATTAAGACTCGATACCGCGCATCGACTTCGGCGCCGTGTTGGGCCGGGCTGGGCGTCGATGCGCGTTCCATCGACCGGCCTCTCAGTATGCCCCAGGGACCTCCGCCCGGGCAACCCCCCGTCGTTCGTCGCTATTTGAAGCTCTGAATCGCTTCCTCTTCCGTCTCGTACGTTTCGAACACCAAGGACAGCTTGGTGACGACAAATATGTTCTGGATCTTCTTGTCCACGGCGGCCAGCTTGAGCTGGGCGCTCCTCTTGGCGTAGTTCGAGTGCCCCGCGATGAGGACGCCGAGCGAGACCGAGTTCATGAAGGACGTCTGGCCCAGATTGATGAGCAGTTTCCGATTTCCCGCCTCGGAGAGTTCCTTGATCTTGGATTGAAGCTCGTCGGTTTCCTTGCCGCCCAACAGCATCCCCTTCGGCGCCAAGATCGTCACGTCTCCCGAGGTTCGGACTTCGAGACTCATCGTGCCTCCCTGTCGGCGGTCCGCCGCCGCACGGTCACTGTGTCTTGGCCCCTGCGCCGGCCGCGCGCTGCGCCTCCCACTTGCGTATGGCTTCGAGCGCTCGCGACGCCTCCCGATTCGTGGGGTCGATCTCGAGCGCCTTGTTGAACTCGGCTTTTGCTTTCACCTGGTCGCGGCATTTCGAGTGTGCCTGCCCGAGCCAGATGTGTCCCTGGACGTGGTCGGGCTGCGTCCTTGCTCCCTGTTCCAGGTACGCCAACGCCTCGGTGCAGTTGTCCATGAGGAGGAGCGACAGGCCGGCGCCGCGAAGCGCGTCGCCGTTCGAGGAATCGGCTTGAGCCGCCTGGCGGAAGTTGTCGAGCGCCACCGGGAGCGAATCGGGTTCCATCTGCATCAGCGTCTGCCCGATCCAGACCATCGTGCGGGCATCGTTCGGCTTCACGGCGAGCGCGCGCCTCAAGGTCGCGATCGCATTCGACTTCTCGCCGATCTGAAGCTGGCTCAGTCCCAGGTTCAGAAGCGCCGGGACGAACGTGGAGTCGGTCCGGAGCGTCTCGACGAAGTAGGGCGTGGCCGACTTGAAGTCCTGCCGCGCGAAGAAGAGGAAACCAAGCTGGAACGTGGCGTCGCGGGCCAGCTTCGGATCCTCCTCGGCCGCCTTCATGAGAAGCGGAACGGCCTTCGCGGAATCCTGGTTGGCCACGTAGAGCGTCCCGATCTTGAGCTTCTCCTCGGGCGTCAAGGAATCGGCGAGCTGTGCGTACTTGTCGCAGGTCGCGAGGGCCTCGGCGCGCGAATCGGCGCCCTGCTCGGCGTACAACCGACAGAGCGTGCCGAGTACCTCCGGAACGTCCGGCTTGAGCTCGTTCGCCTGAGCCAGAACCCCGATCGCGCTCTGACGATCGCTCGCAATGCGGCTCTTCGCGAGCGCGCGGCCGAGCTCGAGCGAGCCCAGGTAATCATCCGGTCGGAGCTCGGAGTACTTCCGGAATTTCTCGATGGCCTCCTCGGCGCGATTCGCGCGGTAGAAGAGGCGGCCCGCTTCCAGGTAGCCCGGCGCGTACGTCGAATCCTCCTGGGTCGACCGGAGGAAGGCGGCGAGGCCGGCGTTGAACTCGTTCATCCCGATCAGCGCACGCCCGTAGAGGTAATGCGTCTCGGGATTCCGCGGATCGAGCTCGGTCGCGCGTCCGTATTCGGGCGCCGCGAGGACCGGGATCTTCTTCCGCTCGTAGAATCCGCCGAGATCGAGCCGCACCCGCAAGTTGTTCGGATCGGACTCCCGGGCGCGAATGAAGATCTCCTCGGCTTCCTTCATTTGTCCCTTCCCTTCGAGCGCCAGTGCTACGCCCGAGAGGAAGAGCGCGCGTCCCTGCTTCAAGAGCGTGCCCTTGCGGAAAATCTTCTCCGCGTCGTCGTATCGCTTGTCTCTCAAGTACGCCTGGCCGAGCGAGTAGACCGCCGCGGCGTCCTTGGGATCGTACTTGTACGCCAGCTCGAGGTGCTGGGTCCCCTGCGCCGCGAGCGCGAGCGCCTTGGCGGAATCCCCCGCGACGGCCGCGTTCTTCCGAAGGAGATTGCCGAGCCCGGTGCGCGCCTCGACGTACTTGGGGTTGATGCGAAGCGCGATCTCGTACTCCGCCCTGGCGCTGTCGGGCGCGCCCATGCGTTCCAGCGCCGACGCGATGTAGTAATGGGGGCGCGGGCTCTGAGGATCGAGCTTCTGCGCCTGCGTAAAGGCGTCCAGAGCCACCTCCGTCTTTCCGTCCTTGAGCGCGGTCACGCCCTTCTTGATCAGGTCGGCGGAGGAAAGCGCCCACGCCGTGCCCACGGCGAGCGAGAGCCCCAGAACGAGCGCTGTGGCGAGGGTACGGATCCTGAGGGAGTTCACTCTGTCTCCTCCGCGGTTCGGACGATTCGGATGGGAACGGTCGCGGGCGCGTAGCCGTGCCGCGCGACGATGCGCTGGCCGTCCACTCCCGAAACGAACGTGATGAAGTCGGATGCCGTCGGACGCGCCTTGGCGGGCGTCGCGATGGCGATGCTGCGAAGCAGCGGATAGCTCCGGTCCAGAACCGACTCGCGGGTCAGGGGGACGTACGGGAGCCCGGTCGCGCGCGATACCTTGAGCGTCCGAACCCGGTCGTCTTTGGCGAGCAGGGGGCTCGAGACGCACGCGATGGCGTTCCGTCGCGTCGCGACCGTCTGGATCGACTCGGCTTCCAGGGGGGGCGCGTAAATGGTCGAAGCGTAGTTTCCGCCGTCCAGGAGAAGCTGCTGCAGATAGGCGTACATGCCGTTTCGCGGGCCGCTCGTCAGGGCGATGAGGGCTCCCCCATCCCTCCACCCGAGCTCCGCCCACTGGGTGATCTCACCGGAATAGATCCGCGCGAGCTCGTCACGCGAGATTTGCTCCACCGGGCAGGCGCGATTCACCACCACGGCCACCGCGTCCCAGACGATGGGATACGCGTGGAGCCCGTCTCGCTGGACGGCCGCTTCGACTTCCGGATCTGTGAGGTCCCGCATGAGCACGGACATTCCTGCCTCTCCATTCACGAGCTGTTCCATTCCCTCTGCCGAGCCGTTGTTCGCGATCACGATCGAATCCGAATCCGGGTAACGCCCCCGAAAGGCCAGTGCTTCGGCCCGAAGAAGGGGGGCCAGATACTCGGCGCCGGCCAACACGATCGGGGCGGAGGACGCTGCGGGTGGGGGGGATGACTTCGAGCAGCTCTCGCTGCTCAGCGCGGCAAGCAGCAACGCCGCCAATTGGATCCGGGCACGCCATGCCCGGTCAACACCTCTCACGCCGCGAGATTAATCCGTCCCGGGAACTCCTGTCAACGTCTGGACTTCCTACGATTTCATTACGACCGAACGCAACCCCTCCTCTCAGGAAGGAGTACCCCGGTGAGGGCCGCCTGATTCCCCCTCCCGGCCCGCTTCCTGCTTTGCGTTCGGAAGAGCGCCGCCCGCGGGGCGGCTTGGACGGGTGCGGCGTTTTTCAGGAATCGGGAACGTAGCGAAGGGGCCCGGGGGCGTCAATCGGAAACCCCCGCCATGGCCACCATTAGCCCACGACTTGCCCCAGACCCACGACTACCGAAGCAGGGTGACCTTTCCGGCCGCGGTCCCGCGCGGTGTCCGGAGGAGTACGAAGTACACGCCGCTCGCGAGGGGCTCCCCGCGGCTCCCGCGGGCTTCCCAGGCGATCCGTTGGAGCCCGCCCCGCCCGTCGTCCACGCCCTCCGTAACGAGCGCTACCCAGCGACCCGAAGCGTCGAAGAGGTCGAGCCGGTACGGTCCGGCGCTGCCCGCCGCCAGCGTGAATCGGAACTCGGTTCGAGGGTTGAACGGGTTCGGCGCCGCCCCTCGAACGGCATCCACGAGGACGGGGGCGGTAGGAATGGCAGCCGCGGTGACGGTCGGATCGTAGAACACGCGCACCGTATACGGGCCGCGGTGCCCCTCGGCGTCGACCGCGCGCACTTGGAAGTGCGCGGGGCCGTCCCCCGCCGTGAGCGCCAGCGTGGTGTCCGGCGAACCGGTGTCGGTCACCGCCTCGGCGGCGGCGCGAACCACCGGCGATACATCGTCGACGTAGAGCCCTTCGCCCGAGATCGTGGGGTCCGTGACGCAGCGAAATCGGAGTAACGGCTCCGCGCCGAGAAACGGCGCGAGGCTGAACGCGGCCCGCAGGAAACCGCCGCCGCTCGTTCCGGTGATCCCGTTTCCCTCGTTGGCTCCCGTCGGGTCCAAATCAGAGGTCCGATCCCCCGAAAGGGTCGTCCAGCTCTGGCCGCCATCCAGCGACGCCTCGGCATACCAATAGTCGTAGTTCTGCTCGAGGTCCCAGAACGCGTTGACGATCAAGCTCTCCGGAGCGGTGACGTTCACCCCGTGGCGAGCCGTGAGGACGCTGACCCGCGCGTCGCCCGAGCCGGACCAATAGGAATGCGACGCGCTCGCGCTCCGGGCCGCGCTCCATGCGAACCGAAGCGAGTCCCAGTCGGCGACGCCTCCTTCCGCGTCGTCGATGGTCTCGAACAGGCCGACGAGCCGGCGCGCGTCGTGGCGCGCGGCCGGGTTCGCGGGATCGGGCGCGGGATACGACCACGAAAGGCGCGCGGCGTTGACCGCGGGCGTGATCGCGAACGAGGCCGGACGAGGCGGCCCGAGCACGCGCCGCGGCTCGTCGCTATAGCGAAGAAGCGTGAGCACGGGACCCCAGTTGAGCTCGCACGTCGGCCCGATGAGGGCATCGTTGGGGGCGAATCCGCCCTGGGCGGCGGTGTTCACCTCGAACGTGTACCCATAGACTTTCGATTTGGCCGCGACGTCGCCGTAGACCCAGTCGTCCATGCCGCCGTTCGTGAGGTAGATCGCGCCGCTCTTCGGGTTCCCCGACCGGTACCCGTTCTGGATCGCCATCGAGTCGCCGAGCGCGCGATAGACGGCGTGGTCCGGCGTATCCAGCGTCGCGTACCCCCACGGATAGAGGACCAGGGACCCATACGAATGAAACGAGAGCGCCGTGGTGAACTCGCGTGTCTCCATGAAGTCACGGAGCGCTGCGGTCTCGGGCTCCGAGAAGGCCCCCGTGCCGCGATAGGTCTCCGAGGACGGCGTGGGGCTCGATCCGAAGTCGTCGAACCCCCAGAGGTAGCCGTAATTCCGGTTCAAGTCGACGCCGACGGTGCCGTCCGCGTTCGGCCGCCGGTTCTTTCGCCACCAGTTGCCCGACTGGCCGCCGTTGTGTTGCTCGACGTAGACATGGCCGTCGGGATTCAGGATCGGAACGATCCAAGTCTCGCGGCCGGTGACGATCGCGCCGAGCACGGGATCGCTCGAGGCGCCGTCGAGGAGACGGCGCATGACGTAGAGTGGGATCTCGACGCTCATCAGCTCGCGCGCGTGGTGGCAGCCGACGATCAGCGCTTCGGGCTCCCCCTCGTCGACACCGACATTGTCCGAGATCTTGATTCCCACGATTGGCCTTCCCTCGACGGAGGTCCCGAGGGTGTCGAGGCGCGCGATGGCGGGATAGGCGGCGGCGTAGGTCGACATCTCGGCCAGCGCCTCCGCCACGGTGTGGTAGTCCCCGAGCCCCGGCGCGGCCGGGCTCTCCGGCGCGAGGCGTAGCCCTCGGAACGTGGTCTCGAGAGCAGACGGAGAGAACCCGAGCGCCCGAACCTGGGCGGCCTCGTCGGCGCTCAAGACGAAGTCGAGGCTCTCGCCCGGCCCTCTTCCCGCCAAGTCGAGACCGAGCCGAAGGAGCGGACGGAGGTCCTGCCCCTTCCCAGGGGTGATCCGGTAGATCGCCTTGGCGGGTGGCTCCCACGCGAGGG
>DATEND010000444.1:0-3573 GCA_035275245.1 Candidatus Eiseniibacteriota bacterium | reverse complement strand
ATCCCGGGAGTACTCGGTCTCCGTGGAGACCTACGACCAGACCCTGGCAGCGTCAGTCGGAATCGCGGTGGCGCGTGGGATACGCATCCTCGCGGCACAAAGCCTGCTTAACCAGCGGAATCACTTTCTGATCAACAACTCACGAACCGTCCGAAATCGCTGGAACCTTTCGGCAGGAATCGAGATTGAGCGTGGCATCTGGGACGGGGCCGAAGTAAGGGGAGCCGTGCGCCACATCGGTTCGTACGACGAGCAGCAGTTGCCGAATCTGCCCAACAACGAGGAGGACTATTGGATCGCGGGCATCACGTTTCACAAGCAGTTTTGAGCCGCCGCGCCTTGAAGCGCGGCGTGGCGAGGCTCGGTCTGGCCGCCACGGTCGTCGGGATCGCGGCCGCGCTCGCGGCGGGGTGTGGCCTGTTCGAGCCGCGCGATCCACGTGACGCGGACGGGACAACCGGCCCCCGCTGCCGGAACCGGTCGGATCCCGACAGCCTCTACGACAATATCGTCGTCCACTACGGGCAGCCGGCGAGCGGGTCCTGCTACGCCGACATGGTCGGCGACCCCTTCGTCTTCACGCCGGACGTCCAGGACTACGCGGAGGCGCCCGCCCCACCTAACAACCCCTTCGACGGCTGGAACCGGGCCATCGAGGTTGGGGTTACGACCAACATCAAGAGTTCGGCCGCGTTCATCGAGGTCTCTTTCGACAGTTCCTATCAGTCGCCCACGACGACGACCAACCCGACCACGGAGACGCGATACCTCTACTACCACGTGCTCTATCAGCAGACGGGGCAGGCGGATACAACGCGGTTTCAGGGGCGGGCCGAAATCAAGATGGAGCAGGGGGCGGGCTCGCTCTGGACCGTCACCGCCTGGCGGGATCAGCGGGACGGGTCTGGGTTCGATACCTGGGGAATCCTGCGTTCGAACAACCGGGGTGGTTTGTAACGCCAGGGACGGATTGACTTTACGGGCGTTTTGACGTACGATCATCTTGTCCGTCGACGCCAGTACCGAGAGGTCCATCATCCTAGCTTCGCATCCAGCATCCTGCAACACGACCCGCGCAAGAAGGCCCGCGATCACACACCTTGTGCTATCGCTGCTCCTTATGGCTACGCTGGGTGGGGGCTGTATTTTCAGCCCCGACAGGAGCAAGGACCCACCGAAGGACAAACAACCGGTCGTATACCTGCCGCGGGACACTGCGGCGCGGGCCGTCGAATATCTCAGCCTCGCGTGGGAAAACCGGGACAGCGTTCGGATTGATTCCGTGTACGCCGACGACTACGAGGGCACCTCCGTCGATTTGGTCGATCAAGCCCAGCCCAGTTTTATCTTCCATAAGAGTGACGAGGTTCACTCGGTTGGCGCGTTGGCTCAGGCGACGGAGATCACCTACGTCGACATGGACCTCAAGGTCGGCACTTGGAATGAGTTTCACTATAGCACCGACCCCCCCGACTGGTGGACCGTCCAAGTTCCTTACTTCAAGATCGAGGTAAGGGACGTCCTCGGCAATGGATTTTCCGCGACTTCTCCCAAAACTGGCGAATCGTGGATTTTTGAGTTCACCCTTCGGCCGACTTACCCAAGCTGGGCCAACGGAGCGCCGGTTTGGGAAATCGTCAAGTGGGTCGAATCGCGGAACAAACTCGGCCAGGGCCCCTAGTTGCCCGCGAGACCTGCCCCCTTCCTTGACACCCGGAAACACCCGCTCCTAGAATCGCCCCGGTAGTCCCCGTCGTTCCTTTTCTCACCCGATCCCCAGCAGGCCGGTGGCCAGGAAAACCCGCAAGGCCCCGCGACGGCGCCGTCCGCCCTCGCGCGGGTTGATGATCGGCATCGGCGTCGTGCTTCTCGGCGTCGTGATCTGGCTTGCCCAGAACGGCCCGTCCCTGAAGCCGGCCCCACGCGACGAGCCCGCCCACGCCGCACCCGACCGCGACGCCGACGCCGGCGCCGACGCCAGCGCCGACGCGCGAAACTCACTCGTCGTCGACTCCGACTGGGACCGCCTCCGGCTCCGGGCCTACAGCGAATACATCCGGCTCTTTCGCGGCGACGACCGCGCGGAGCTCCTCCGCCTCACGAGCCGCACGCTGCGCGGCGCGCTCGAGCAGATCGGCATCTCGCGCGAGCGGATCGACGAGCGCCCGCTTCCCGTCGCGGGCGCCGGAAAAGCGCCCGTGCATTGGCGCATTCAGGTCCCGCCCCGGGCGTCGCTCCCTCGAATCAATGACGCGGTCACGCAGTCAATGATCATGCTGGGCGGACGCGTGCTTCGCGGCGCGGAGCGGCCGGCGCGACTCCTCGGGACGGCGCTCGACCTTCGCGTGGGCTACGGCGACCGCGTGACGCACGCGATCGCCGTCGAGCCGAGCGCCTCCATCGTGGATGCGGGCGCCAAGGTCGCGTTCATCGTGACCGACTTGGACTCGGACGAGGAGGCGCTCCATCGGGCCTTCGTTCGAAGCGAGATTCCGTTCACCTTCGCCGTGCGCCCGGACCGGCCCGGCGCCGCACGCGAGGCAAAAGCGCTCCGCGAAGCGAAGCGCGAGGTCTTCCTGTCCCTGGCCATGGAGCCGCGCGGCTATCCCAGGGTCGACCCCGGCAAGGACGCGATCCTCCTCGACCACTCCAGGATCGAGATCGAGGACCGGATCGCCCGTTCGCTGTCGGCGATCGGGCCCACGGAGGGCGTGATCAGCCGGATGGGAAGCGCGGCCGTGAACGATGCCGACGTGATGCGCGCGGTGCTGCTCGAGCTTCGCCACCGCGACCTGCCGTTTGTCGACGCGCACGGCGCCGGCCCGAGCGTGGCCGAGCAGATCGGCGAGGACGTGGGGGCCCGCGTCCTCACCCTGGGAGGGAATATGGACGGGTCGGCGGGGAGCGCCTCCGCCGCGCGCGCGCGCCTCAAGCAAATCGCCGCGACCGCGACCCAACGCGGTGCCCTCGTCGTCTCGATCCGCGCGAACGCCACGCTCCTCACGGTGATCGAGGAGGAGCGGGCGAATTTGCGCGCCCAAGGCCTCGAGATCGTCCCGGCCAGCGAGCTCATCCTGTGAGCCGGGTGAGCTGCGAGCTCTCGGTCAACGTCGACCACGTGGCGACGCTCCGCCAAGCGCGGGGGGGAGTCGAGCCGGCGCCCGTACGCGCCGCCGAGCTGGCGCTCGAAGCGGGTGCGGCCGGCATCACCGTCCACCTTCGCGAGGACCGCCGCCACATCCAGGATCACGACCTCCACGCGATTCGCGCGCTGAAGCGCGGCGTCCTGAATCTGGAGATGGCGTTGACCGCGGAGATGGTCGAGATCGCGCTAAGAGTTCGTCCCGAGCGCGTGACGCTCGTCCCCGAGCGACGCCAGGAGCTGACGACCGAGGGCGGTCTCGACATGAAGCGACACCTCGAGGAGATCAAGCCGGCGGCGGCGCGGTTCCGAGCCGCTGGGATCGCGCTGAGCCTCTTCCTCGATCCCGACGAGGAGACGGTGAGCCTCGCGCGCCCGAGCGGCGCCACGATCGTGGAGATACACACGGGCGCTTTCGCCAACGCCAAGAC
>DATEND010000443.1:0-4908 GCA_035275245.1 Candidatus Eiseniibacteriota bacterium | reverse complement strand
GTGCAGGTCTACGCGCTGATCCTCACGCTGGGGCTGGTGGTCGTCTTCGGCTACCTGGCGCTTCGATGACCCACGTCAACTACACGATCGTCGGGATCCCGATCCTGACCTTCCTGACCTTCCTGCCGACGGTCGGGGCGCTGGCCCTCCTGTTCCTGCCGTCGGCCCGGACGGCGGTGATCCGCTGGTTCGCGTTCGCGGTCTCGGCCGCGACGTTCCTCGCGTCGATCCCGCTCTGGACCGAGTTCGACGCGGCGCGCCGCGGCATGCAGTTCGTGGAGCGCGCGTCCTGGGTGCCGGGACTCGGGATCTCGTACCACATGGGCGTGGACGGGATCAGCATGCTCCTGATCTTGATGACGACGTTCCTGACGGCGATCGCCATCCTCTCGTCCTTCACGTCGGTCACCGAGCGGGTGAAGACCTACATGGCGACCCTGCTCGTGCTCGAGACGGGAATGATCGGCGTCTTCGCCGCCCTCGACCTCGTGCTGTTCTATGTCTTCTGGGAAGCCGTGCTGATCCCCATGTACCTGATCATCGGAATCTGGGGCGGACCGAGGCGCGTCTACGCGGCGGTGAAGTTCATTCTCTACACGGTGGCGGGCAGCCTTCTCATGCTGGTCGCGATCCTCTACCTCTACTTCTCGTACCACGCGTCGTTCGGCGAATACACGTTCGATCTGCTCCGGCTGTACGACACCCCGCTCGGCGCCCAGGCGCAGCTTTGGCTCTTCGCCGCCTTCGCGCTCGCGTTCGCCATCAAGGTGCCGATGTTCCCGTTTCACACCTGGCTCCCCGACGCGCACGTCGAGGCGCCCACGGCGGGCTCGGTGATCCTCGCGGGCGTTCTCCTCAAGATGGGAACGTACGGCTTCGTCCGCTTCGCCATGCCGCTCTTCCCGGACGCCACGCACGCGTTCGCACCGGCGATCATCGTGTTGTCGCTCATCGGAATCATCTACGGCGCCCTCGTGGCGATGGTGCAGAAGGACGTGAAGAAGCTCGTGGCGTACTCCTCGGTGAGCCACCTGGGCTTCGTGATGCTCGGGGTCTTCGCGCTGAACACCCAGGGCCTCCAGGGCGGGATCCTCCAGATGATCAACCACGGCCTCTCGACCGGCGCGCTCTTCCTCGCCGTCGGCATCCTCTACGAGCGCCGCCACACGCGGGAGATCAGCGAGTTCGGCGGCATCGCCGAGATCCTGCCGTGGTTCGCGGCGGCGTTCCTGGTGATCTGCCTGTCGAGCCTCGGGCTGCCCGGTCTGAACGGCTTCGTCGGCGAGTTCCTGATCCTGCTCGGCGCGTTCCGCATGGACCCCGTCGTAGCCGCCGTCGCGGCCCTCGGCGTGATCCTCGCGGCCGTGTACCTCCTCTGGATGTACCAGCGCGTGCTCTTCGGCCCGGTGACGAACGAGAAGAACCGCGGCATGAAGGACCTGTCGCCGCGCGAGTTCTGGGTGCTGGCGCCGGTGATCGTCCTGATCGTCTGGATCGGCGTCTACCCGAACCCGTTCCTGAGAAAACTGGACGTCTCGGTCTCGGAGCTCCTGGAGCGCGTGAACGCGAAGATGATCGCCGCCGAAACCTACCCGGCCACGGGCACTGAGGCCGCGTTCACGGGCATTCCCGCCCGCGG
The DNA here is from genome assembly GCA_035275245.1 of Candidatus Eiseniibacteriota bacterium. Classification (GTDB taxonomy): domain Bacteria; phylum Eisenbacteria; class RBG-16-71-46; order SZUA-252; family SZUA-252; genus DASQJL01. The sequence goes on along the minus strand of DATEND010000443.1, from coordinate 3,269 downwards.
CGGCACTCCCGCCCGCGACCCGATTCGCGCCACGGGGGAGACGCCCTGATGCAGCCCTTCACGTTCGACGCGCCGCTCGGCATGATCGAGCCGCTCCTGATCGTCACGTGCGTGGGGATCGCGCTCCTCCTCCTCGACCTCGCCCTGCCGCATGGGAAGAAGCACTTCTCCGCGTGGATCGCCCTCGGGGGGGTCGGCTGGGCCCTCGTTCGTACGCTGACCCAGTGGGGGCTCTTCCAGACGGGCTACAGCGGCATGGTGGTGCTCGACAGCCTGTCGACGCTTTTCAACGTCCTCTTCCTGGCGAGCACGGGGATCGTGATCCTCCTGTCGCATCCGTTCCTGAGCAAGGACGACGTGGAGCACTCGGAGTACTACGCGCTCCTCCTCTTCGCGACCGCGGGGATGATGATCCTCGCCTCCGGGCTCGACCTGATCACGCTCTTCCTCGGGATCGAGGTGCTCTCGATCTCGCTCTACATTCTCGCGGGCTACCGACGCGATTCGGATGCCTCCAACGAGGCGGCGCTCAAGTACTTCCTCCTCGGCGCCTTCGCGTCCTCGATCTTGCTCTACGGCATCGCGCTCGTGTACGGCGCGACGGGGACGACGAGTCTCACGCGGATCGGCGACGCGCTCACGGGCGCAAACGGCTCGCTCCCCGAAGGGCTCCTCTTCGCGGGAATCGCATTGATCCTGGTCGGGCTCGCGTTCAAGGTGGCCGCGGCGCCCTTCCACATGTGGACGCCTGACGTTTACGAGGGAGCGCCGACGCCGGTCACCGCGTTCCTTTCCGCGGGTCCCAAGGCGGCCGCGTTCGCGGCCCTGATTCGGACGTTCTTCATCGCCTTCGGCCCGGCCCACGCGGAATGGGACCTGATCCTCACGGTGATCGCGGTGCTCACCATGACGATCGGGAACGTGGCGGCGATCGCCCAGACCAACGTGAAGCGCATGCTCGCGTACTCGAGCATCGCGCACTCGGGCTACGTCCTGATCGGGGTCGTCACGGGCGGCGTCATCGGGGGCACGGGCGCCGTGTTCTACCTGATTTCCTACGTCGCGATGAACCTGGGCGCCTTCGCGGTGATCATCCTCCTCGAGCACAAGGGAGAACGCGGCGAGGAGCTGCGCGACTACGCGGGCCTCGGCTTCCGCTATCCGCTGATCGGCGCGCTCCTCTCGCTCTCGATGATCTCGCTCTCGGGGATTCCGCCGACGGTGGGGTTCATCGGCAAGCTCTATCTCTTCGGGGGAGCGGTCCAGTCGGGGCACGTGCTCTTGGCCGTCTTCGGCGTGCTGAACAGCGCGATCTCGGTCTTCTACTACCTGCGGCTGATGGTCCTCATGTACATGAAGGACGCGCAGGAGACGATGCCGCCGATCCGGATGCCGCTTGCGTTCGCGCTCGTGCTATTGGTCACGTCCGCCGCAACCCTCTGGCCGGGGCTCTTCCCGGGGGTCTGGTTCGAAGCGGCCCGAGACGGCGTCCGGGCGCTGTTCTCGTAGCTACCGCGCGGCCTTGACCGGGTAGGCCTCGAGCGCGCCGGCGAGGATCTCCATCGACTTCCGGAGCGCGCCCTCCTCGAGCACGTAGGCGAAGCGGATCTCGTTTTTCCCACGGCCCGGCGTGGCGTAGAAGCCGTCGCCCGGCGCCACCATGACCGTCGCCCCGTCCTTCCGGTACTCTTTGAGCATCCAGATCACGAACTCCTCGGCGTCCGGGACCGGCAGTTCGGCCATCAGGTAGAACGCGCCCTCCGGCTTCCGGGCGAACGTGCCGGGAATCTTCGCGAGCCCTTCCAAGACCAGATCGCGCCGCTTCTTGAACTCGGCCACGACGCCGCGCGTGTAGTCAGCGGGCACCTTGTCGATGACCGCCGCGGCGTGCATGCCGACGCTGGGCGGGGAGAGCCGCGCCTGCGCGAACTTGAGGCACGCCTCCCGGACGGCGGCGTTCTTCGTGACGAGCGTCCCGACCCTGGCGCCGCACATGTTGAGCCGCTTCGAGATCGAGTCGACCAGCACGGTCCGCTCCGCGATGCCGGGGCGGGTGAGCGGGCTTTCGTGCCTGGCGCCGTCGTAGATGAACTCCCGGTAGGCCTCGTCCGTGATGATCCAGAGGTCGCGGCGAATCGCGAGCGCGACGATCGCGTCGATTTCGGCGGCCGTGTAGGCCGTTCCGCTGGGGTTCGAGGGAGCGCAGAGAAGGATGCCGCGCGTCTTGGGGCCGATCGCGCGCTCCACCGCTTCGATCGGCGGCAGGTGGTAGCCGGTCCGTCCGTCGCACGCGATGGGCGTCACGCCGACGCCCGCCAGGAGCGCCATCGTGGCGTAGTTCGTGTAGAACGGCTCGAAGACGATCACGTCCTCGCCCGGCTCGAAGAGCGACCAGAACGCGAATTGGAGCGCCTCGCTGCCGCCGACCGTGGTCAGGATCTCCGTGGGGGAGAACTCGAGCCCATGCTGCGCGTAGTACCGGGACATGCCCTCGCGGAATTCGAGCGTGCCGTTGGACGGGGCGTAGGGGACGTACTTCGACGGGTATCCGCGAAGCCGTTCCATCACGATCTCGGGCGTCGGGAGATCCGGCTGGCCGATGTTCAAATGAAAGACCTTCACGCCTTGCCGCACCGCCTCCTCGGCATGGGGCGCGAGCCGGCGGATGGGGGAGGCCTGCGCCTCCTTGCCACGACGCGATACGTTCATCGCCGTCCTCCTTTCGCGCGACGCGCCCGGCGCGGCTTCGCTCCCTTCGGGGCCAGCGTCAGGAGCCTCGCCAAGAGCTGCGTCACCTGCGCTAAGTCGTTCGCGTGGATCAGCGACCAGAGACCGCCGGACCGGCGCGCGGGAATCGCGATCAGCGCCGTGGGGACGCCGGTGCGCGTCATCCGGATCACGCGCGCGTCGCTTCCTTCGCTCTCGCGGATCAGGTATTGAAGCGGCGTTCGGGCCGCGCGCGCCGCGCGGCGGACGAGCTCCAACGCTTCCGGATGCGCCAGGAAGCCCGACTCCTTGAGCGCCACGCCGGGTCCCTTGCCGACGGCGAACCCGCTCGTCTCCTTGGCGTCCCCGACGTGCGCGACGTCGACGACGATCGCGATCTCGGGGTCGACCCCGTACGCCGCGGTCGTGGCGCCGCGGGCGCCGAGGTCGGATTGCGCCGAGAACACGGCCGTCACGTCGAAGCGGGGCCGCCGCGCCGAACGAAGCGCCGCCGCCAGGGCCGCGCAACCGGCGCGATTGTCCAGGTTCGCCGCGCACCAGAG
>DATEND010000442.1:0-2376 GCA_035275245.1 Candidatus Eiseniibacteriota bacterium | reverse complement strand
CTTCAACGCCTGCCGCATGAGGTCCTGCCTCGCGATCGTTCTGGCGCTCTTCGTCGCCTCCGGGACGAGCCTCGGGGCGGACAGCCCGCCGCCCGCGGACAGCCCGCCACCACCTTGCTCCGCGCCCGAATACCGGCAGTTCGACTTCTGGATCGGCGACTGGGAAGTCCGGACGCCGGACGGCAAGGTTGCCGGTACGAACCGGATCGAACGGATCCTGGGCGGCTGTGTCCTTCAGGAGAATTGGAAGGGCGCGCGCGGGATGACGGGTCACTCGTTCAACACGTACGACCCGGGAGATCGGAAGTGGCATCAGACCTGGGTCGACGACAGAGGCACGCTCCTTCTCCTGTCGGGCGAGTTCCGGGAGGGCAAGATGGTGTTGAGCGGCGCTACGGCTGCGCACGGCACGTCGAAGGCGGCGCTCCACCGGATCTCCTGGACACCCCTCGCCGACGGCTCGGTCCGGCAGTTCTGGGAATCGTCCGAGGACGATGGCAAGTCCTGGTCGGTCGCGTTCGACGGGTCCTACCGGCGTACGAAGTAGCCGGCGAGGGATCCACCGCAAAATTTGCGCTCCCAACGAAACCGGATGCCCTGGCATCTACGTCTGATACCTATGCGAGCGCCGGCGATCCCCCTCCTCTGGTTCCTCCTTGCCGGCACGGCGTTGGCGGAGCCGGCCGACTCCGGCGCCGTGCGCACGGACCCCGCCGCCACCCTCTCCGTCCGCGCCGTCCCACTGGTCGGCACGATTCGCGTGGACGGCCATCTCGACGAGCCTGCGTGGCAGACGGCGGAGCCGGCGGATCGGTTTACCCAGAGAGACCCAAACGAGGGTCAGCCCGCCTCGGAGCGGACCGAGATTCGCTTCCTCATCGGTGACGACGCGCTCTTCATCGGAGCGCGGATGCACGATCAGGACGCGGGGAAGATTCGCGCGCGGCTCGTGCGGCGCGACACGGATCTGGACGGCGACTATCTCGCCGTCTTCCTCGACTCGTACCACGACCATCTGACTTCGTGGCTCTTCCGCATCAATCCGGCAGGGTCGGTCAACGACGCGGCGGTCAATGCGAGCAACGTCCAAGACCTGTCCTGGGACGGGGTCTGGCACGTCCACACGTCCATCGATTCCACGGGCTGGACCGCGGAGATCGAACTCCCGCTTTCGCAGCTTCACTATGCCACGGGAGGGGACGGCGTCTGGGGCGTGCAGCTTCGACGGTGGATCTATCGGAAGCAGGAACTCGACGAGTTTGCCCATGTGCCCAAGAAGGAGCAGTACTCAACGGCGCGCTTCGGACACCTGACCGGTCTCGAGGGGCTTCGGTCCCCACGCCACTTCGAGGTGCTCCCGTACGCGCGCGTTCGCAGTGAGTTCCGGCACGCGGCGCCCGGCGATCCGTTCCACGATGGAAGCCAACAGTTCAGCGCCACCGGCCTCGACCTCAAGTACGGCGTCACGAGCAACCTGACGTTGAACGCGACCGTCAATCCGGACTTCGGCGAGGTCGAAGTCGACCCGGCCGTGGTGAACCTCTCCGCGTTCGAAACGTTCTTCCCCGAGCGTCGGCCGTTCTTCGTCGAGGGCGCCGAGATCTTCCAGTTCGGAAACACGTCGTCGTTCAACAACTTCAATACGACGATTCCGTTTCACGCGCGGCGGGTCGGCCGTCCCCCGCAGCGATCCCTCGTCGGACCCGACTTCGTTCACGTCGACATCCCCGAGCGGACGACCATTACGACCGCCGCGAAGCTGACGGGAAAGACGCACGGATGGACGATCGGAGTGCTGGACGCCGTAACCCCCGCGGAGCGCGGCGACTACTCGGATACGATGGCCGCGGAGCGATCGACGCCAGTCGAGCCGCTCACGAACTACCTCGTCGGACGGTTTCGCCGCGACCTCCGCGGAGGCAACACGGTCCTGGGCGGGATATTCACTGGGGTGAATCGAGATCTGTCGGACCCGGCGCTCGAGGCCCTTCTTCGGCGCGACGCCTACGTGGGGGGCGTCGACCTGGTGCACTACTGGGCGGGCCGCCGGTGGTCGCTCGACGGGAACATCGTCACCAGCTCGATTCGGGGCGACGACGAGGTGATCGCCCGCGCGCAGCGCTCGAGCGCGCGGTACTACCAGCGGCCGGACGCCGATCACCTGACCTACGATCCGACACGGACCAGCCTGAACGGCACCGCGGGACTTCTCTCGCTCAACAAGACCGGCGGGAAGCACTGGCGGGGTTCCCTCACGTACCAGGACTGGAGCCCGGGATTCGAGATCAACGACGTCGGCTTTCAGAACGCGGCGGACAGCCGGGGCCTCTCGGACCTCGTGATGTACCAGCAGAACACCCCGAGCAAGTTTTACCG
>DATEND010000441.1:0-2944 GCA_035275245.1 Candidatus Eiseniibacteriota bacterium | reverse complement strand
TCGGGCACGGCGGCATAGATCCCGCCGCCCGCTACCTTGGAGTAGGTCCCGAAGGGGTTTCCCGAGGCCGATTCGACCGGCACACCCGAGCCCGTGGCCGGGCCCACCCGTCCGAATGTGCCGCCGATATAGAGGGTATTGCCCGAGAGCACACAGGCGTTGACCTGGCCGTCGGTGGCGAAGAGTCGGTCGTCGACCGGTTGCGCGGCGGCCGCCCCGGGGAGAAAGACGAGTGCCACGAACAACATGAGGAGGATCATGTTGTGCTCCCTGGGCCATGGGGCGCCTCGCGGGATTAGGCGGCGCCTCCGGCCGTCCTTCGATCAGCCGCGCCCCATCAACCTCAAGTACTCGCGATCCCAGGCGGCTGGGACACTCTCTCGCGGCGAGTAGGGGCCGGGAGCGTAGCGGCGGGACGAGATTCCCAGCTGGCTCTGCCCCACGATGTCCCAGTCCTGCCGGTTCGTGAGATCCCAGAACTCGATCGCGTCTTTGATGTTGTTGTTGGGATCGGCGAGCGTGTCCGGATGGAAGAGCCATTCGGAATAGACTTCCGTCCGGTCGACGCCGATTGGGCGAAGCGTATAGTAGTTCACGTAGTCGGAGTGAAGGCTCAAGAGCATGTTCGGCATGAGCGAGTAATAGAACGCGCGCCGGCGATCCTCCTCCGGAATATCGCCGCTCACGAGCCGCCCGCACGCGCGGCCCGTCATCGTGGCGCTCTGGTTCGGCGGCTTGATCTCCATGTACCCGCCGAGGAACGGACCTTCCACGAGATCATTGGCGCCGCTCTGGTACGGAAGCACGGTCGCGAGCTTCGGATGAATCGTCGGGCAGTGAAGGCACTCGGAGTAGTTCTGGAACACGAGCTTCCAGTTGGCGCGCACGTCGTACGTCACGCGGTGTCCGACCGTGAGCCCGGGCAGCCCGAACCGCTTGAACCGTCCCTGAAGCGCCCCCCACGTCGATTCGAACGGGACGGGCCTATCGGCCACGTTCACGAATAGGAAGCCCTCCCATTCGGCGAGCGCGGCCGCGTGGAGCGGGTAGTCGGCCTTGTCGAAATCGGCCGCTTCCTGCATGTGGGGCGCGCCGACCAGCCGGCCGTCCAGCGCATACGTCCAGGCATGGTAGGAACATTGGATCGAATCCGGGAAGTGGCCGCTCGCCTCACGGCAGATCCGGGTGCCCCGGTGACGGCAAACGTTGAAAAAGGCGTGCGGCGTCCCGCTCTTGTCGCGCGTGACGATGATGGACTCCCCGGCGATCTCGCGGACGAAGAAGTCGCCCGGCTGCCTGAGCTCCGACGCGCGGCCCGCGCAATTCCAGCCTTGGGCGAAGATCCGTTCCCGTTCCTCGGCGAGGACCGCCTCCGAGGTGTAGTACTCGCGCGCGAGCGTTCGGGAGCCCTGCTGGTAGATGCTCGTGGTGCCGCGGAATGCCGTCATCGATTTCCCTTCGCGCGTCGGCGGTCGTCGAGCAGTTGTTGGGCCGCGAGCCATCCGGGGCCGCCGAGAATCCCGGGGCCGGGGTGCGTCCCGGCGCCACCCAAGTATAGCCCGGAAATCGGCGTGCCGTGGCGGCCCGAACCCGCGACGGGACGCATGAAGAGAATCTGATCGAGCCCGAGCTCTCCCTGCGATACGGCGCCCTCGCGGAGCCCGTAGCGCTCCTCGAGATCCGCGGGCGATAGCACCAACTTGTGGCGGACCCGCGCGCCGAAGCCGGGCGCGACCGCCTCGATCGCCGCCGTCATCTTCGCGCCGATCGCATCCCGCGCCGCCGCGTCCCAGGTCGTCCCGTTCCGTAGCCGGTACGGGGCGTACTGAGCCCGCGCCATCACGATGGACTTGCCCTGATCGGCAAGGTCGGGCTGGAGCAGCGTTGGCACGGTGAATTCGACGTGCGGGTGATCGGAGACCGTCCCGTACTTGGCCGCGTCGGCGGCCTTCTCGAGCGAGCGGATGCTCGGCGTGAGCGACACGATCCCCGCGAGTGCCTGCTTCGTGGCGAGGCCCGGAACTTCCGGGAGCGCGTCGAGCGCGTACAGCGCAACGGCCGTGCAGCCTCGGTAGCGGATGTTTGCCACCGCGTGGAGGTACTCGGGATCGAGCCACACCGGATCGACCCACTCGAGGAGCGTGCGCGCCGGGCCCGCGGTCGAGAGCACCGTCGCCGCCTCGATCTCCTCCCCGTTCGACAGGACGACCCCCGCGACCGCGTCCTCCCGAACGAGGATCTTGGCGACGGACGCGCCGGTGCGCACCGTGACGCCGAATCGGCGAGCCGCGCGCCCGGCCGAATCGGTGAACGCCGTGATGCCCCCGCGCCATGGAACACGGCCGCGCACGGAGCCCGCGGGCGCACCGACCAGGTGATGGAGCAGCACGAAGCCCGTGCCGCCGGAGCGGGGCCCCTGCTGATAGTCCTGGATTCCTCCGGCCGCCACCGCGGCTTTGAGCGCGTCGTTTTCGAACCACTCGTCCAGGAGATCCCAAACCGAGAGCGGGAGCGTGCGGAGGAACTCGATCATGTCCTCTTTGCCGAGGTCACGGTATTGCTTCCCCAGCTTGAGGAGCGGCAGGAGATCTTGGAGCGAAGTCACGCCCACGTCGGGCGCGGGCGTTTGGTAGAGGGCTTCGAGGAAACCGGCCAGCTTTCGAAGTCGGGTCGTGAACGCGGGCCACTTCGACGCATCGTCCTGCGAACGGGCCCGAATGGACGACGCCGCGACGGCGGCGTCTCGCGACAGCGTGAGGAAATTCCCCGGCGTAATACCCACGGTCAGGGGCGTGTCCCGCGCGTCCTGCTCCATGCCGTCCAGGCTCAACTCGCGCGCGATCGAGGCCGGCAGCCAGCCCGGATCGAACCCCAGCGGCGCGGCGCGGAATCCCGGCGCGAACTCGACCAGGCGGCCTTGGCCCCCGAGCGACTCGTCGCGCTC
>DATEND010000440.1:0-3398 GCA_035275245.1 Candidatus Eiseniibacteriota bacterium | reverse complement strand
AGGCAGGTCTCGGCGCCGTTGGCCGCTTCGGAGAGACGCGACGTGACCGCGATCGCCGTCGGGAGCGATACGCCGGGCAGAAATCGGCCGTTCTCGCGGGTCGTCTTGATCTGCTCCGCGAGGTCCTCCTCGTAGACCCAGAGCCGGACCTGGTTCCCCTTCCCGGAGAGAAGCGCCGCGAGCGCCGTGCCCCATCCTCCGCCCCCGATGACCGCGATCGTCATGGCTCGGCCCGCTTCTCGCCGAAGGTCGCGGGTTCGGTGCCGGCCAGGAGTCGCTTGAGGTTCGGAATGTGTCGGACGACGATCAGGACCGCGACGAGGGCCGCGGCGCCCAGGTGCAGCGCGCGATGCGGGCTCGACCGGTCGAATGCGGCGACGAGGAAGGGATACGCGATCGCGGCGCTCACCGAACCCACCGACACGCGCTTCGAGATCGCGACGACGAGGAGCCAGACCCCGAACGCGAGGAGCGTCGGGCCGGGAAGGATCGCGAGGAAGACGCCTAGGCTCGTCGCCACGCCGCGGCCGCCTTTGAACCGTACCCAGGGCGAGAAGACGTGTCCGAGAATCGAGGCAAAGCCGCAGGCAAGCTGTCCGATGGGATCGGCCGTGAGGAAGGCCGCGACCGCGCCCTTGGCGGTGTCGAGAATGAAGATCGCGATGCCCCACTTCGCGCCGAGGAAGCGGGCCGCGTTGGTCGCGCCGATGTTACCGCTGCCGACGGTCCTGAGATCGACGCCGCGCAGACGACCCGCCCAGAGGCCCCAGGGGATGGAGCCGAGCAGGAATCCGGCGACGACGAGCAGCGGGTTGAACGGAATCTCGGAACCCTCCCGGACGCCTAGGGTCGGGTCAGTGGCTCCGCTTCCACTCCAGAATCACCGGAGTCCCCTGGAACCCGAACCGGCGGCGCAGTCCGCTTTCCAGGTAACTTACATAATTTTGCGCACGATATCGAGGATTGTTCACGAAAAGGGCGAATGAGGGCGGCCGGGTGCCGGTCTGGGCCGCGTAGTAGAACTTGAGGCGGTGTCCCTGGGATGTCGCGGGGGGACTCACGCGGTCGAGGATCTTGTGGATGGCCACGTTCAGCTCCGAAGTCGTGATCGTCTTCGTGTATTCCTGGAAGACCTCGACGCACGCAGGCAGGATCCGCTTCACGCCGTTCCCCTTGAGCGCGGAGACGTAGAGCCGCGGCACGTGGTCGAGGAAGGGATAGATCTTGAGGAACTCCTCCTCGATCTCCTCGCGCGCTTGGGTCGGCGACTCGACGAGATCCCACTTGTTGAAGACCACCACGAGCCCCTTCTTCTGTTCTTCGGCGAGCGCCGCCAGGCGCGCGTCCTGCCGGGCGGGCTCTCGGCCCACGTCCACGACCAGGAGCACGATGTCGGCGCGCGAGACCGCGCGGAGCGCGCGCGTGACGCTGTAGAACTCCACCGGGTCGTGCACCTTCGTGTCGCGGCGCAGACCGGCCGTGTCCACCAGCGTGAACGTCTTGTCGCCGTGGCGGAAGGTCGTGTCCACGGCGTCCCGCGTCGTTCCGGCCACCGCGTCGACGACCATGCGCTCCTGGCCGAGCAGACGATTCACGAGGGAGGACTTGCCCACGTTGGGGCGACCGAGCACCGCGATCCGGATCACCGAGTAGTCGGCAGCCACGGCTTCCTGCGCCGGGAGCCGGCCCACGACCTCGTCGAGCAGATCGCCGGACCGATACCCGTGGAGCGCGGACACGAGCATGGGATCGCCGAGGCCGAGCGAATAGAACTCGGCGAGCATCTCCTCGCGGTCGGGACGGTCGGCCTTGTTCACGACGAGCAATGTCGGTCGCTGACGGCGGCGAACGCGCTCCGCCACCTCGAGGTCGAGCGCCGTCGGCCCTTCCTGGCCGTCGACCACGAAGAGCGTGACGTCCGCCTCGTCGAGCGCGAGGGCGGTTTGCTGGAGGATCTGCCGCTGGATCGGGTGGGCGCTCCCGGGATCGATGCCGCCCGTGTCCACGAGGACGAATCGCCGGCCGTTCCACTCCCCTTCCGCGTAGTGCCGGTCGCGCGTCAGGCCCGAGAGCTCGTCCACGATGGCGCGCCGCTGGCCGAGGATGCGGTTGAAGAGCGTCGACTTCCCGACGTTCGGGCGGCCGACGATCGCGACGATCGGGATCATGATGGCCCGGTCGCCGAAGCCGCAGACCCCGCCACCGCACCGCCAGGCCCGCCCGGCGCGTCGAATCCGATTTGGACCGGCACGCCGAGGCGTTGCTCCAGGTCGCTTCGGGTTCGATCGTCGAGAAACACCTCGCGCTCTTTGAGGCAATTCGGAGGAAGGAGGACGCGATCGGCGGGGCCGTGCGCCCGGAGCGCCGTCTCGATGTCCGCGCCCACGAGGAGCCCGCTCACCGTGACGGTGTCCCCGAAGTATTCGTTGGTGACGACGCAGAGCGACGCGTCCACGCCCTCGGGCGGCCGCTCGTCGAGAAGCCGGCGGAGGGTGGGCGCCGCGCTCGTGCCGGTCACGATGGCCACCCGCTCGCGCTTCCCGTTTCGCGCGACGACGCTCTCGCGCCCCGCGACCCAGGCGTCGATCGTCTGTCGCAGCATTCCAATGCCGTTCTCGGCCTGCGGGAAGCCCTCGAACGCGCGGGCCGGCGGAATCTCGGCCTCCGCCAGCACGTACATCTCGTCGGCCGCGAAGACGAGGCGCGTCTTGTGCCGCTTCAAGTACTCCTTCTGGAACCCGTGCACGCACTCGAGCGCCGAGACGGCGTCTTCCTTCGTGAACGTGCGGAGCTGGGGCAGCCGGCCGCGGTGCTTCGTCAGCCCCACGGGAACGACCGCGATCGTCTGGACGCGCGGGAAGCGGTCGGACAGCTCGCGAATGGATCGCGTGAGGACCTCGCCGTCGTTGATGCCCGGCACGATCACGAGCTGCGTGTGGAGGTCGATTCCGCCCGCCGCGAGCCGGTCGATCTGCTGGAGGATCTGCCCCGACTTCGGATTTTTCATCAGACGGACGCGCACTTCCGGATCGGTGGCGTGCACCGAGACGTACATTGGCGACAGCCGCTCGTCGAGGATCCGTTGGAAGTCGGCGTCGCTCAGGTTCGTGAGGGTGATGAAGTTCCCGTGCACGAACGAGAAGACGTAGTCGTCGTCCTTGATCAGAAGTTCGCGCCGGACGCCCTTCGGATGCTGGTAGACGAAGCAGAAGACGCAGTTGTTGTGGCAGCGCTTCGGTTGGCGCGCCTCGAACTCGGCGCCGAACGTCACGCCGTACTCGCGGGCCCCCTCGACCTCGCGCACGGCACCGTCCACCCCTTGGATTCGAAGGACGAGCTGCTCCTCGGAGATCTGGGCGCCGAAATCGATCTCGTCGTGGAGCTCGACGCCGTTGATC
>DATEND010000439.1:0-6767 GCA_035275245.1 Candidatus Eiseniibacteriota bacterium | reverse complement strand
GCTCCAGCGAGAACTCGGGCTCGAGGTGGCGCGCGGTGATTACGTGGCAGAGCGAAGCGTAGCCATCGCGGCCTCGCGCGAGCAGCACGGCGCGACCCTGCCCTCCCGGAGCCGCGGCGGGCACGTCCGGCGGCACGATCTCGGCCCCCGCGATCGGCGTGAGCCCCATCTCGTCGCAGATCTGCCGATAGAACACGAAGCCGTAGAGCGCGTTCGTGTCCGTGAGCGCGAAACGGTCCATGCCGTGCTCGCGCGCCGCGGTCGCGAGCGACTCGAGTGAGTCGACGCCCCGCATCAGCGAGTAGTGGCTATGAACGTGCAGGTGCGCGAAGCGCGTCGAACTAGTCGCCGCCGTCGATGTCACGACGAAGCTCCAGCAGCCGCGCGACCGTCGATTCGATCCGCGGTCGATCGCCGTCGAGGCCGATGTTCTGCGTCTCGACGGTCCAGAGATACGCGATCAGCTTCTCCTTCGAAGCGCCGCGCACGAGGAGGCTCGTGACGCCGTTCACATACGTGTCGTACTCGTCGTCGGCTTCCGGAACGTCGACCACGCCGAGCGGGTCCCACTCGTGCAGTAGGATCTCCGCGACGGCAGCGTGATAGCGCTTCGCCCGCTCGCGCGTGTTCCTATCCACGGGACGCCTCCATGGGGCTAAACGCGACGGACGACACCGAGGGACATCCAGTGGGCGGGGATGAGCGTCCGCGTCCCGAAGCGGGCGCGAAGGGTGTGGACCGCGGACTCGAGCGCGATCGCCCGGGTCCCCGCGCGGGATTCCTCGGCGTCCCACAACATGAGCTGCTTCCCCACGGCCGCGCCCTCCCAGGCTTCGAGGCGGAGGCGACGCACCCGCACCCGGCGGGTCAGCACGCGGTCCAGCAACTCCACGGCTGCAGCCCGAAGGGCGCGATGCCCTCTCGCCGGCCCCTCCCGCAGCGTCTTTTGCGCGCGGTCGCCGCGGCCGTCCACGTACGTCACCGACACCGCCAGTCGCCGCGCGGCCGCGCCTCGCACCCGTAGCCCCGTGCCCACTTCCACCGCGAGACGCTCGAGCCGCGCGACGAGGATACGGCGGTCGTTGGTCTCGGCGGCGAGGGTCTCCTCGGCGATGGCGTTCGGGGGCGCTTCCGTGGGGCGCCCCGGGGGTGCGTCGAGACCCCGGCACTCGCGCCACAACGCCAGAGCCGCCGCGGTCCCGAACGCCGCCTCCATTTGCGGGACCGTGAGCGCCTGGACATCGCGCACGAGGCGCACGTTCAACAAATCAAGCCGGGCCGTGGCCAGCGGCGCCCGCGACGCGGGAAGCACGCGCACGGCGAGCGGCCCGAGGAACGCGGCCTCGCTACCGGCGCGCACCTCGAGCAGCTCGCCGTCGGGGGCCAACACCAACGCGGCGATCCCGCTCACGAGCCGCGTCGGCGCGAGTCCGAGCGTGGGGTGGAGCCCGAAGCCCCGCTCCACCTCGCGCCCCGCGCGCGACGCGCGATCGCGCGTGGCGTCGTGTCCGCGCGCGACGCCGGTCAGGTCGAGGATGAAGCGGCCCGCCTTGGGCGTCGCGCCGCCAACGCTCTCCATCGGCGCGTAGGGCGAGAGCCTCCCCCGAATCGAATCCGAGAGCCCGAAGTAGAGATCTGGGTCCGGCGGGAGCGCGATCAGGTCACGGCAGAGCCGGCGCGCCACGAGGAGCTGCGTGCCGGGCGTGATGCCCGCCGCGCGCGCCTCCCGCGACACGGCAACAACACGCGGGCGCGGCGAATCCGAGGGCGCGAGCGCCAGGGGCCGCCCCACGAGCTTCGGACACCGCAGGCGCTCCGCCTGAATGGCGAACGAATCGATGGCGACGTGGAGGATCGTGGATTCCATGGTGCGATCTCTGCGGAGCCGAGGCGCACGCCGCCGCCCCCGTGCCACGTGGGGCGCACGCGTGCCTAGCGGATCTGCTCCGTGCGGTAGATGTCCCACGCGTTGTCGATCAGGGGCTCGATCTCCTCGAGAAACGTCACCGTGTGCGGCAACTCCGCGTGGCGATCGAACGTCTCTTCGTCCTTCCAGCGCGAGAAGAGGAAGAAGAGCTGCGGGTCGCGGGTGGATCGGAAGTGCTGAATGCCGAGGCAGCCCGGCTCCTCCTTCGAGGGGATCATGCCCTTGAGCATCGCCTGCGACACGGCCTCCTCGTTGCCGGATTTCGCGTGGAATCGCGCGAAAATGCAGATCTCCATGACGCCTCCGTCTAGTCGAACTCGAATTTGGGATCGGCCGGCGTCTGCTCGGCGCCGACCCGGCCGATGACGATGTCCGCTCGGTTGTAGCTCTCGCCCTTCATGGGTGCGCCCGAGAAACGCCGAAGCATCGCGAGCTGTCCCGTGTGGGTCAGCGCGTCCGCCACCGGTCCCTGGAAGAGGCGCGTCAGCTCGTAGCCGAGGGGCGCGTCGGAGGCGAGGAAGTCGTCGAAGGCTTTGAGCGTGGCGAAGAAGCGCTTGCACTCCGCGTCCCAGGGTTGGGGCGTCGCGGTGCTCCACTTCCCCTTGCCCTGCGCCATGCTGAGCCCCCAGTCGAAGAGGTCCCCCATGTGCGCCACGATCTCGAGCGGCGTGCGCGCCTCGGGCGTGGCCTTGAACGTCGCGAACGACGCGGGCGCGCCGCGCATCGTCTTGGCGGCGCGGTAGGCCAGTGTCGCGACGTTATGACGTAGGGCTTCCCGATCGGTCATGCGTCCCCCTCGCTATTTGTACCGGCGCAAGAGTCCCACCAGTATGCCGCGAATCTCGACGCGGTCGGCGGCGACGTGGATCGGCGCGAGAGCGGCGTTGGCCGGCCGCAGCTCGACGCGCGAGCCTGTCTGGTAGAACCGCTTGAGCGTCGCTTCCCCGTCGACGATCGCCACGACCGTCTCGCCGTTTTCGGCGCGGCGCGCCTGGCGCACCACGATCGTGTCGCCGTCCTGGATCCCGTCCTCGATCATCGAGTCGCCGCGCACGCGGAGCGCGTAGCGCTTGCCGGCGCCGAGAAGCGAAGGGGGGACCTCGATCTCCTCCGGCGTTTCGACCGGTTCCACCGGCCGGCCCGCCGCCACCACGCCCAGGAGTGGGATGGTTTCTCCTAGGGCGCGATGGGCGTGCGGGGCCAGCCAGCGCTTGGCGTTCGGCGGTGCCTGGGTCAGGTACCCGCGGCGGCGGAGCTGCGCGACCAGCTTCGCCACGGCGTTCAGGGAGGCGACACCTAGATGGCGTCTTAGCTCCTCGTAGGACGGAGCGAATCCGTGCCGCTCCCCGAACGCGGTGATGAAGTCGTAGGCCGTCCGTTGCCTCGGTGTGAGCATCTGCCTCCTGTGATTCGGGGACCGGTGTCGTGGGTTCCCGAGGCGGCCGCATGGCGCCCTGTAGGCGACCGTCCGGGAGACCCTCCCTCCAGGCGGTACGCTGCGCGCCCGGCGGGACATGAATAAGGATAGGTGAAGGAAAGGTGAAAGTCAAGAGGAGATGATGATCGCGCGCCGGGAGCGGTAGTAGGTTTGGCTCAGTCCAAGCGGACCTCACCCTTTCGTTCGGAGGCGCATATGGCGGCACCCAAGACCAAACCCACAAAAGTCAGCGCCAGGAGTCATGTCGCTGCCATTGCGAACGAGGAGCAACGGAAGGACGCCCAGACCCTGGTTGCTCTGATGCGAAGGGTTACGAAGCAGCAACCAAAGATGTGGGGGCCAAGCATCGTCGGATTCGGGAGCTACCACTACAAGTACGCCAGTGGTCACGAGGGCGATTCCGCTCTCGCTGGGTTTGCCGTGCGGGGAAGTGATTTGGTGGTCTACACCGCGGAGACCTTCGAAGGTCGTGACGACTTGTTGGCCAAGCTTGGAAAGATCAAAGCTGGGAAGGTATGTGTCTACATCAGGCGCCTGGCCAACGTCGATTTGAAGGTTTTGGAGACGTTGGTAGCCCGATCGGTAGCCGATACGAAGCGCCGCTATCCGGCCCGACGCACCTGACTTTAGATCCCGCGGGGAATCTGATACAGAGTTGATCCAGAAAGTCGCGCAATTCGTGACTTTCTGGCGTAAGAGTGTAACGCCCCCCGAAAAGGAGATCGACTCCCTGCCACCTCGCGGCGTGTAGTGCTAGAGTCCCGAATCTTGCCCGTGGTTGGCGGAAAATCTCCTGGAGGGCCCGTGACGCGCAAACTCTGCCTCGCACCGTTGCTTCTGCTGGTCGCCTCCCTGCTCGCGCCCTCCGGCAAGACCCCAGCCGAAGCCGCCGATCCCCCAACGCCCGCGCTCCGGCTCCCGCCCGGCGTCCGCCCAACACACTACGCCGTGGACCTCGCGATCGACCCGTCCCAGGCGACCTTCACCGGCTCGGTCGCGATCGATCTCAAGATCGACTCGACCACCTCTTTCCTCTGGCTCCACGGAGAGGAACTCGAGATCAAGTCGGCCAGCGTCACCACCGAGAGCCAGGAAATCCAGGCGCGGCCCGTCGTCGGCGAGGACGGATTCCTCGGGCTTGCGTTCTCGCGACCGCTCGCCGCGGGCGCGGCTACCTTGCGGATCGCATACGCCGCCCCCCTCGACTCGGTCCGAAGCCGCGGCATTTACCGCGTGAAGGAACCCGACGGCGCCTGGTACGCCTACACCTTCTTCGAGCCTGTCGATGCGCGGCGGGCATTCCCCTGCTTCGACGAACCGAGCTTCAAGGTCCCCTGGCGCGTCACGATTCGCACGCGCTCCAGTGACGTGGCCGTCGCGAACGCGGCCGTCGCCGGCGCGCCGCGAGACGAGAACGGCGGCAAGACGTGGGAATTCGCGGAGACCAAGCCGCTCCCGAGCTACCTGATCGCGTTCGTGGTTGGACCGTTCGACATCGTGAACGCAGGCACGGCGGGCAATCATAAAACGCCGCTCCGATTCGTCATCCCACGCGGCCGCGCCAACGAGTTGCGCTACGCGCGGGAAGCCACGTCGAAGGCCGTGGGGTTGCTCGAGGACTTTTTCGGAATGCCGATCCCCTACGGAAAGCTCGATGTCGCGGTGCCGCCGCGGTACTGGGGCACGATGGAGCACCCGGGGATCGTCGCGATGGGCCAGCCGCTCACGCTCATCAAGCCCAGCGAGGAGAGTTTTCGGCGGAAGGAAAGCTACGCCAACATCCTGATCCACGAGCTGTCCCATTACTGGTTCGGCGATTACGTCACGCTGGAGTGGTGGGACGAGACGTGGCTCAACGAGTCGCTGGCGACGTGGATGGACCGGAAGATCACGGATCAGTTCGAGCCGTCATGGCGGTATCGCATGGAGTCGCTGAACGCCAACGCTTCCGCCATGTCCGCGGACGCGTTGGTCAGCACGAAGGCTATTCGCCAGCCCGTCACGACCCGCACCGACATCGAGAGCTCCTTCGACGGCGCGATCACCTACTACAAAGGGTCCCAGGTCCTCGAGATGTTCGAGAAGTGGATCGGGCCGGAGGCGTTCCGCCGCGGAATCCTGCGCTTCCTCCGGGACCACGCCCACGGAACCGCCGTCGCGACAGATCTCCTTAAGGCGCTCGACGCGGAGTCGGGCCGCGATGTGACGACACCGTTCCTAACGTTTCTCGATCAACCGGGCGTGCCGTTGGTGTCGGCGTCGTTGAAGTGCGAGGCGGGGCGTCCCGCGCGACTCGAGCTTTCACAGAAGCGGTACCTGCCGGAGGGCTCGACCGGGTCGGCGAATCAGACGTGGCAGATCCCTATCGCGGTGCGGTACGGCATGGGGAAGGACGTCGCGACGGCGCGCGCGCTCTTGTCGCAAACAACGGGCGAAATCGAGTTGAGCGGGGTAAAGGGCTGCCCCGATTGGGTCGTCGTGAACGACGGCGTGACGGGTTACTACCACGTGAAGTACGAGGGCGATTTGCGCCTTCGGCTGCAGAAGCGAGCGAGCGTTGTGTTGTCGCCCGCGGAACGCGCCACGCTTCTCGCCGACGTGCACGCGCTCGTCGCCGCGAACCAGATGCCCGTCGGCGAAGCCCTGGACCTCGTCCCGGTGTTCGTGGGCGACCCGGATCGCTTCGTCTTTTCGGGCGCGATGGAACTCTTCGGGTGGGCGGATCGTGACTTCCTACCCGAGGCGCTCCTGCCGAATTTCGACCGCGCCGTCGTAAAGCTTCTCGGCCAGAGAGCGCAAACGCTCGGATGGAAGGAGAAGAAGGGCGAGTCGAACGACGCGCGGGTTCTGAGACCGCGGGTGTTGCCGGCGGTGGCGATCTACAGCAGAGGCGGTCCGCTTGCTACAGAGGGGCGGCGGCTCGCCGACCGATGGATGACGGATCGCAAGGGAGTCGACCCAGATCTCATCGGTTCGGTGCTCCGTGTCGCGGCCGCCTACGCGGATCGGGGATGGTTCGATCGCTGCGTCGCCGAGGCGCGAAGGACGACGGACCTCCAGGACCGGCGAAGGATCCTTTCCGGCTTGGGGAACGTCCGCGATCCGGCGCTTACGCCGGACGTGCTCGGGCTCCTGCTCGACGATTCGTTCGACCTGCGCGACACCCAAGTCCTCATGTTTCAGACGCTCGCGAATCGTGAGACGCGCGACGTGGCCTACGAATGGGTCAAGGCGCACTACGACGCCGTCTTCCCCCGGCTGCGGGAGGACGAGCAGTCGCGGTTCATGGGGATTCCATCGAGCTTCTGCGATGCTGAGCATCGAAAGGATGCCGAGGCGTTCTTCGGCCCGCGCGCGGAGAAGATCGATGGCGGACCGCAGGCGCTCCGGCGGTCGCTGGAG
>DATEND010000438.1:0-3152 GCA_035275245.1 Candidatus Eiseniibacteriota bacterium | reverse complement strand
GGAACTGGAAGAACTCCATGTTCGCCACCCGCGCCCCGGCCCGGTAGGCCATGGCCACGCCGTCGCCCGTGGCGACGTCGGAGTTGGTCGTGTAGAGGTAGACCTTGCCGGCGCCGCCCGTCGCCAGAACGGTGGCGCGCGCGGCGGCCGCCCGAATCTCGCCGGTCTTGCGGTCGAGGAGGTAGGCGCCCCAGACGCGATCCCGGGCCGGGACACGCCGGCGAGCGGTCCCTTGCTTCGACTCGAGGATCAGATCGACGGCGACCTGGTTTTCCAGCACTTGGATCTTGGGATGGGCGCGGACGAGGCCGAGCAGCACCCGCTCGATCTCGTGTCCCGTTCGGTCCTTGGCGTGGATGATGCGGCGTCGCGAGTGCCCGCCTTCGCGACCCAATGCGAAGCGCTTCGGTTCGCCCGCCTCTCGCGAGAATCGAACGCCCATGGAGACCAGGCGAAGGATCTCCCCCGGTCCCTCCTCAACCAAGACACGCACCGATTCCGGATCGCAAAGCCCGTCCCCGGCCACCATCGTGTCGCGCTCGTGAAGGGAGAACCGGTCGTCGCCCCCGAGCACGGCGGCGACCCCTCCCTGCGCGTAGTTCGTGTTGGATTCCTCTGCGTCCACTTTTGTGACGACGAGGACACGCGCCGATTGGGCCGCGTGGAGCGCCACCGAGAGTCCGGCAATCCCGCTGCCCACCACGAGCACTTCCGACTCGACCTCGTTTCGTCCGCGACGCACGGCGCTCCTCCTCTTTGGAGCGGTCAGCATACACCGGGCGAAGACGAGCCGCGGAGCGGCGCCAGGAGCGCGGACACGGCGTCGAGCGGGCGGAGCCCGGTGCGGAGCACGCGCACGGGGAGCGGGGACGGGTCCGGAAAGACCCAACGGTGTTCGTCTTTGTCGGTCACGAGCGCCACCGTCGCGCCGACCAATCGAAGCCGCATCAGCGCGGCGATCATGGTGGAGGGCGAAGCCGACGCGTGATCCGGAAGCGACTCGTGCCTTCGGACGGAGATCCCCGCGCCGGCCGCGAACCGTTCGACGCGCCCCGGGGATCCGACCGCGGTCAGGAGCCCGGCCGGTCCGTCCGCCGGCGTCCACGGTGCCAAGTCCGAAGATCCGATCGGCGAGACCCCGAGAAAGGTTCGTCGAAAGCGAACGACCGGAGCGCGCGGCGCCAGGCGCGCGGCCAGTTTCAGCGTGGAGTCCGGGACCTGCTCCTCCTCCGACTCTAGGATCAGCGCGATCACCGTCGCCTCCTCGAGCGCGCTCGCCGGTCGTCGTAGCGGTCCCGCAGGAAGCATGTAGCCGTTACCGAGGGGATGGTGCGGATCGAGCAGGACCCAGAGCTCGTCCCACGCCAGCGCTCCCTGCTCCCAGCCATCGTCGAGGATCGCAGCCGACGCGCCGTAGCCGAAACGCGCTGCGTCGGCCGCGCGCCTGCGATCGCGATCCACGATCACCGCGACGGAGCGCGGCAGGGCGGCCCGGTGCGCCAGCGCCTCATCGCCGTAGCGGCCGGCCCCACCGACCAGGGGATACGACGAAAAGTCGGGGACCGCCGACGGCGCGTCGAGCGCCGCGCTCGCGCCGTGGCCGCGGAGCAGCACGGCGCATCTCCGTCCCGCGTCCGCCGCCTCACGCGCGAGCCAGCGGGCCAGACTCGACTTCCCGGTTCCCCCGACGGTCAGGTTTCCCACGGAGACGACGTGCATTCCCGCCACGGTGGTCCGCGTGCGCGAGGCGCGCGCGCGTGCGAAACCGGCCGCGATTGCGTACGCGCCGGCGACGGGGAGGAACGCGGCGGTCCACGGCACCGAACCCGGGAGGCCCGACCACGAGCGCTCGATCGCCCCCACGATCCCGTCTCGGCTCACGGCGAGAGCCCCCATTCCGAGAGCGCGTCGAGCGCTCGGCGCGTAGCGCCTCCGGCCATCGCGGCGGCTCGCGTAGCACCCGCCGACCGCTCCCGATTCCTGCCGTCGCTCAGCCAGGCGGCCGCTAGCCTAGCGGCCTCCGCCGCGTCCTTCGCGATGGCGGACGCTCCCTCCCGATGGAGCGTCAGTACGGCCGCCTCGATCTCTTCGTGATGCGGCCCCACGATGATCGGGCATCCGCGAGCAGCGGCCTCGAGCGCGTTGTGGCCGCCGAACGGCGCGAACGTTCCCCCGATGAGCGCCATCGTCGCGAGAGAGTACGCCTCCGACAGTTCCCCCTTGGTCGCGAGCACGCCGGCGCGTTTCCCATCCCTGGCCGACAGGGCCGCCATCCAGTTCGCAAGCGCGGTGGCACCGCGGTCGGCTTCGCTCCGCTCCGAAACCGAGAACCCAGCATCGGTCAGGGCACGGCGAGCAAGGCCCCGCCCTTCCTCGTGGCGGGGAACCACGATCAGGGGCGGCCGGCCCGGAAGCGCGTCGAGCGCCACGGCGACCGACCGAGCCGCCTCCTCTTCCCCGGGCCGGAAGCTTCCAAACAAGACGACCCCTTGCCGCGCGGGGTCCGGCACGTTCCCGCTCGCGATCACTTCGTCGGCTTTCAGGTCGCCGACGACTCGAATCCGTTCTCGAGGCACCCCGAGCGCGTGGAAGCGCGCCGCGTCTTCCTCGGTCTTGGGGAGCGCATGGACGAGGCCGCCGAAGCACGGCTCGCCAGCCACGCCGAGGGCCCTCAAGCGACGGACCGTCCGAGGGGACACCGTCGCGCCGACGAAGATCACGGCCACCCCCGAGCGTCTCGACTCCACGAGAAGATTCGGCCATATCTCCGTCTCGATAATATCGATACGGAATGGGCTAGCCTGGTCCAAAAACGCGCGCAATACCTGTGGCAGGTCCGCGGGCGCGAAGCGTGACGCCGCGACGCCGGAGAGTTCGCGCCTGGCTCGCGTAAGGCCAGCGCTCGTCCGCGCCGTGACGAGGAGCGGCGGCCGAACGCCGGACTCGACCAGGGCCCCGGCCCACGTGCGCGCGACGCCCATCTCGCCGAGCGACGCCGCGTGGATCCAAATGCTTCCCGCGGCGCGAGCGTTCTCGTCGCTTCGGCCGGTCAGCGATCCGCGCCAGGCCCCGTCCGGGCGGCCCAACCGCGAGAGCGCCGGAGCCAGGAGGCCGGCCGCGCCGGTCAGGAGGCGATAGAGGAGGACGGCGGC
>DATEND010000437.1:0-12969 GCA_035275245.1 Candidatus Eiseniibacteriota bacterium | reverse complement strand
TGCGGCACCTCGGTGAATCCTTTGTGCATCGTGACGCCGAACGCGGTCCCGAGAGCCGCCGCGGCCTCTCCGAAGGGCGCGTGATCGGCGATCAGAAGCAACGAACCGCCCGCTTCGACCCACGAGCGGATGGCCAGGATCTCGGCGGTCGTGAATGCAGGATCGCTTCGCTTCTTGGTAGTGGAGTTCGGGAGATTGAAGCCGAAGATCTGCGGCTTCGGCGCGCCCGACGCGTTCGCGATCACGAGCACCTGCACGCCCTGGAGCCGCTCGAGCGTGTACGGCTTCCGACCTTCCCCGACCGAATACCCGTCCGCGCGAAGCAGGTTGCCGAACGGCCAGTAGCGACCGGTCAGGCCGATGGTCGAGGCGTTGTTGTGCGCCGCGTCCACGAGCACGCGGGGATGCTCCTTGGTATACGCCGGCTCCGCGACGGTGGCTCTCCACCCGTAGTCGGCCCGCTGGGCCTCGTTGAACGCCGACCCCACGAGGAACACCGCCGCTCCGACCACGAGGAGTATAACGAGGACGATGATGAGTTTCTTCACGACGGGATTCCTTTCAGCCTGGCAGCCGGTCAGCCTTCGACCATTTCCTCACTTACTTCGCTCCTTCAGACCGCACGACCCGCAGTCTTGGTTTCACCCGGTTGCGCTCATCTCGACGAGGCCTGAGGTCGCTTGCTCCCTACGTTCTGGGGCGAGGCGATCGTCGAGTCTCCGCCCATACTGAGGTTGATCCGCATCTCACTTGCCGGAATGATCCGCATCTCGGTCGGCGGTGGATCCGCCTTCTCCAGGGCCTTCAGTCCCCGCCATCCAGAGAATCCTCCATAGCCGATCGAGCCGATCGAAAAAAGACCAAGAACAAAAGCCCCCACCGTCAGCCAATTACCCAATCTGTTCTTCTTGTGGTAGTAGCTGGCGTGGCTCAGGAACGATAGGGCATAGCAGAGCAGGCAGAACACAACGCTACGTACAAACCAAAGGAATGTGTCCTCAAACCCAAGCGCTGTCTTGAGACCAAAGCGATCGGCACAGATCAGCGCTCCGAAGAATGGCAAGAAAACGACGACAGACCCAGCGCTGACCAACAGGAGGGCCCTGAGGGAGTCGTGGCCAGTCTTGGCGAATACATCCAGCATCTTCGTCGCCAGATCCTGGGCATCCTTTGCGTCCTTTTCCTTTTTCGCTTCTTTCGCCTCCCTTACCTCAGTGGCGTGCCCAATTTCCGTTCCTTTGTCGATGGGATCCTGTTCGGGCATATCGGCCTCCCCCCAGATTAGAGATGCGATCCATCGGCGCGGCGAACTGTTGCCCTCGCAACGAGATCCCAGAAAATACACGCTCTTCGCCGCCGCCCCTTGACAACTGCACAAATGTGCACTATCTTCTTGTTCGTCATGAGGACGAAGCCCAATCCCCGCCGGGCCCCGGGCAAGAGGCCCCCCAAGCGCGCGCCCAAGGCGCCGCAGCGTACGCCCTCCGAGGACGCTATCCTCGGCTTCATCGCCGAGGCGCTCCGGGAGCACGGCCGTCCGCCCACGCTGCGCGAGATCGGTCTGGCGTTCGGGATCGCATCGACGAACGGCGTGCGCTACTACCTGGATCGTCTGGAGCAGGCGGGGAAGATCCGCCGCGACCGGTTCACGTCGCGGGGGATCGAGGTCGTGGAGATGCCGGACGAGCTGGCGCCGGAGGTCGTGCCGCACTCGATCACGGCCCCGCGGGTCGTGCAGGGGCGCACCCCCGAATTGTTCGAAATTCCGCTCGTAGGTCACGTGGCCGCCGGCGCGCCGATTCTCGCCGAGGAACACATCGAGGACGTGCTCATCGTGGATGGCGCGCTCGTGCGGCCCGGTAAACATTTCGCCCTCCGCGTGCGGGGGGACAGCATGAAGAACGCGGGGATCTTCGACGGCGACGTCGTCATCGTCCGCCACGAGTCGCCGGTCAAGTCGGGAGAGATCGCGGTGGTTCTGATCGGCGACGAGGCCACCGTGAAGCGCTTCTTCCCGCGCCGCGACAAGATCGTTCTGCTTCCCGAGAACGACGACTACGAACCGATCGAAGTTCGCCCCACCGATCCCGACGTGCGCGTCGCGGGGAAGGTGGTCGGCGTCTTCCGGAGGCTTGGCTGATGCTCCATGCGCGAACGTTTCCTTCCGAGAGAGATGGGTACTTCATGATCGAGTCCATCCACGACCCCATCGAGGTCATCGCGCTCTTCACCGGAGGAGCCCTGAAGCCGGTGCGCTTTCGGTGGAAGAACAAGACCGTGCACATCGCCAAGATCACCGGAGACTGGATCCGCCACGAAGGCCAGAACAAGATCCACTTCTTCGCGCTCTTAGCCGCGAACAAGGATTACTACGAGATTCGCTACGACACGCGCGAGATGACCTGGCAGCTCACGAGGGTGTGGATGGAGGGGTAGAGGGCGCGGCGAGCCGCCGAGAAGCGGCGCGGCGTCAGTAGTGGGGTCTCGGCGCCGCGAGCGCGAAGCGGATTCCTGTTTCCTGCGGCAGCCCATCGCCGTACGGCAGATCCTTGACTGGAATGCCGCGCCAGCTCTCGCAGCGCATCTGGGAACCGGTGATTGCTCCTACGGTGGCCCCGACGAGCGCCCCCACCCCGCCGAAGAGAGCCGCCAGCATCCCCCTGCTGTCCTCCTCGCAGTCCCCTCCACTGCAAGCAATGAGCGCCAAGCCGACGCCGCCGGCGGCGCCCGCCAAAATCCCGACGGTCGCCCCTTCGACGCCGCACCCGTGCATGCCGCGGCTGTACTCGATCCGCTCCACCGCAGTGGCCGGCACGGCCAGCTCCGTCTGGGGATCGCCCACACGGATCACGACATCGTCATCGCGCCGGCCCTGCAACGTCCCGATGAATTGTTCGCGCCTGAGTTGCTTCTTGCTCAGGGGCGCACCCGAGAGGATGCGAGTCAATTCCGGTTTGTACACCGACAGTCGAACGCGCGAATGGGGTCGCAGGGAGTCCGCATCGTCGTTCGCCGCCGCGGAGGATGCGAAGGAGAAGAGTAGGATCAGTGTGAAGAGAAGCGCTCGGGGCATTCGCAGCCCTCCGTACCGGGGACAGGTTCGCGACTCCAAATAGGGAGTGTGAGCCCTAGACGGAGGCCGCCCTCCGGGGACAGCCCCTCGCCGTACGGCAGGTCGTGAAGCTCTACGGTGCGCCAGCGCTCGGAGCGGATCAGGGATCCAGTGAGCGCTCCGACGCCGGTTCCGACGACCGCGCCACCGAGACCAAGCACCATGGTCACGAGCCCTGTTTCGCCCGTAATGCCGCTGCTCTCGCAGTTCCCCCCGCTGCACACAATGAGTCCGGCGAGGGCTCCGCCGAGCGCGCCTGCCCCTAATCCGATCAACGCGCCACGGCCGGCGCGCCCGTGTCTGCCGAGGCTCACCTCGATCCGTCTCACCGAATTGACCGGAACCGCGAGCTCCGTCGCAGGAGAGCCCACACGGATCACGACGTCATCATCGCGCCGGGCCCGCAACGTCCCGATGAATTGGTCACGGTGCGATTGGTCCGCGCTCAGGGGATCTCCCGAGAGGACGCGAATCAATTCGGGCGTCGTCACGGACAGCCGCACGCGGTCGCCCGCGAAGAGGAGGCTCGCCTCGGCTTCCGGCAGGCTCGTAGCCGCGGAGCAGCAGAGGACCGCCAGCATGAGCAGGAGTGTTCGGAGCATAAAAGGTCTCATGTGGTCATTCTCGCACGACAAAACTGACGGAGTCGGCTAACTGAACGAGCGGCACGCTCCAAAGCCGCTCCACAAGCGTCTGCGCGGACTTCGCAAATCTGGTGTCTCCAAGCCATCGATCGGAATTGGACTCGTACGTGGAGTACTCAAACACCAATCGGTACTTTCCTGGTTTCTTGATCCTGCCCAGGGCTAGGTTGGTTGGTTTCCAGCCACGAAGCAGCGGGTCAAAACTGTCGCCGGGTTTGACGGTGACGAGGTCCTTCCTTCGAAGCGGCTTTCCATTAGGGCGGCCCTCAGGCTTCACGACGAATCCATCGGTCGGGCCATCGATGCGGACGGTGATCCATGGTAGCTGGAGCCCGTCGCAGCCGTCGCGACCCACCGGGAGTGCTATCTCGGACTTGCTTAGGTTGTAGATACGCGCCTCGACTTCCAATGCGTCCCCAACGGTGGGCTCCGGGTCAACAAGCCGGACAGCACATTGAAGATTGGCGTCGGCGACGCTTGATCCGACGCTTCCACCGGGAGGGTTTCTTCTGACGAGGCCGTCGCCGTCGATCAGCTTGAGTGGTTGAGGCTCTAGCGCGATCGTTCCGATCAGGTTCTCGCCCGGCAGTATTGTTACTTTCCGATCCACCTTCTTGAACCCAACAATCATGACTCTCAGGGTCTGTGTTCCCGTAGGGATGCGATCGATGCGAAATTCGCCGGCCCGGTTCGTCACGGCGCCCAAACGTTGATTGAGGACAAGTGGCGTGGCGTTCTGAATTGCCAATCCGTCGTCTGCAGAAACTACTTTGCCAGAGATGACCCCGAGGCTGTCCGTTGCGGAGCGAACTTGCCCCGGGGCAAGTAGGAGGGCCAACAGCACGAGGACGGGAATAAAGGCCAGACGGAGGCGAGGCACTAGGTCGATTCCTCTCCGGCGAAGCGCGCGGAACGACATCACAAATGGTCGGCTGTGGGGAGATCCTTCGGGGGGAGGGACGTCTGCCAGAGTATGCTCCGGAGGCGAGATCAACACCAAGTGAATTGATGCGCAGTCATTCCCAAGTCTCCACCGGGGATGATGGCGGCCCGTCGCGCTGCAGGACCTGCAACAACTCCCCAAGCCGCCGCGGGGCGAACCGCTCCTTCGATCGCGCGATCTCCTCGATCGGCCACCAGCGAAACTCCTGGAAGATGGCGCGCTCGTCGGGTTCAAGGTTCGACGTGGCCGGCTCGAAGCGCTCGGACGGAACGAGAAAAAACCGTTCCCGTTCGTCCTTCTCCACGCCGTTCGACACGAAGGTGGCGTGTCGCACCCAGATCTCGGCCTCGACGCGAAATCCCGTGAGCCCGGTTTCCTCGGCGACCTCACGCTTCAGCGCGGCCAGAGGTTCCTCACCGGGCCGGATGCGACCTCCCGGCGTGATCCAGATGTCGCCGCGCCGCCCCGCAATCTTCATTAGCAGAACCGTGCCCGCCGGCGTCAGCAGCACCGTACGGACCGATTCGCTCCGTGCAGCCATCACGCCGGCGCGTCATCCGGCCGGAAGAAGTACCACGTCTCGAGATCGTCGGTCACACGCGCGTGTCCCACGACCTTGTATCCACAGTGCTCGTAGAGCGGAACGTTCTTCGGATCCTCGGTGCCCAACGCCACGCCGGTCGATTCCGGATTTCCGCGCGAAAGCGACTGCACTTCCCCGAGGAGCCGCCGCCCCAATCCGCGTCCGGCGTGCGAGCGGCACACGCCGAGCATGTTGAGATGGACGTGAAGGCCCGGAACCGAAAAGGTCTCCCAGATCGCGACCAACTTCTCGTACCGCGCCTTCGCCGCCTCGCCCAGCACCTCCCAGGTGGCCGCACGCCGCGCGGGAAAATCCGGATGCGTCTTGCGCTCACCCGGGGGCGTTGTCGTGGCCACGGCGACGATTCGGTTCGCCTCCTCGATTGCGAACATCGGATCCCCGAGCAGCACGCGAGCCGCGACGAACATGCTGATCAACGTGTGCAGCCGGGCGTCGTATTCGTCGCCCGCCTCCCCGACCACGAACCGCATCACCTGGTAGTCGCGGAACGAATCGCAGAGGGCCGCGACCAACTCGGGGGCGCGGTCGTTCGAGACCCGCACGATGGGGAGTTGCGCCATGGCGCTGTCGCGCATCATAGGTTCGGCTTCAGCACCATCAACGCCATTCCGATGAGCGGCGCGAACAAGGCGATGGCGCCCCACGCTTCCCATTGTTTGGCCAAGGCGTGATAGGCGGCGTAGTCAAAGGTGCCGCCGGTCTGCGCGCCAGCCTCCGCCATCGCGCGGAGCTTCCTCTGGATCGGAGCTAAGCGAGCCATGAAGACGATCCCCGAGATCGAGAAGAGGATCAGGGTCCAGAGAATCCACCCCGTCCGGAGGATGGGGAAGTTTCCGTGCATCGCGCCGAGAACTCCAAACAGGATGATCGCGAAGACCCCGGGGAGGGTGAAGATGCGGTCGCTTCGAATGATCCCGTCCATCGTGTGCGCGAGGATCTTCGGATCCCGGGTCTTGGCCGCGTGCCGGTGCCAGAAGACCCCGGTCGTAATGTTGCCGAGGAAGGCGATGACCGCCGTGACGTGTATCAGCTTGAACCAGAGATACATAAGGGCCCCCAATCCAGAGATCCGCCCCCGACCGGGCGCCGGGGCGGGACCGTGCGAGAGTACCTGCTCTCGTTCCCTTGACAACTGCACAAATGTGCAGTATCGTACCGATTGCCATGCGACCGACCCCGTTTCGCGTCCACGCCAGGCCGAAGGGATGATCCGCGATGCGCTTCATCGCACACCTCGATATGGATGCGTTTTTCGCCTCGGTCGAGGAGAAGCTGAACCCCAGCCTGGTAGGGAAGCCGCTCGCGGTGGGTGGCGACGCATTACGCCGCGGGGTCGTCGCGTCCGCCAACTACGCTGCGCGGGAATTCGGCATTCGCGCGGGAATGCCGGCAGCGGAAGCGGCTCGGCTTTGCCCTAGCATCACCTTCGTCGAGGGCGACCCCAAGAAGTACGTCCATCTCTCCCTCTTGGTGCTCGAAACCCTCAAGGACTTCACGCCCATCGTCGAGCCCTTCTCGATCGACGAAGCGTTCCTCGATCTGACTGGATCGCCCCGTCTGAAACCCGGCTCCGACTTGAACGCAGCCATTCCCATCGCGCAAGCGATCCAACGCGCCGTCTACCGAAAGGTCGGCCTCACGGCCAGCATCGGGATCGCCCCGAACAAGTACATCGCCAAGATGGGAAGCGGGCTTCAAAAGCCGCGCGGGCTCACGGTGCTTACCAAGGAGCGCTACCGCGAAGTTTTCTTGCCACGCCCCGTCGGCGATCTGTGGGGCATCGGCGAGAAGACGTCGGAGTCGCTCGGAGCGCTCGGAATCCGCACGGTGGGTCAGCTCGCGTGCTTCCCGCGCGAGTTTCTCTCCTACCACTACGGCTTGAACGGCGACAACATGCGAAACGCCGCGCTGGGCGACGACGACTCGGAGGTCGTGCCGTACTACAAAGGAATCCCCGTCAAGTCGATGGGCCATGAATTCACGCTGCCGGAGGACATTTCGTCGCGCGAGCGTCTCGGCGCCCATCTCCTTCGATTGAGCGATCAGGTGGGACGTCGCATGCGATTGGATGGCTATTTGGGGCATGTCGTCTCGCTCAAGTTCCGGGACGCGCGCTTCAAGACGCTGATTCGCCAACGCGCGCTCCCCGATGTCACCGACGACGAGACGCAGATCTACAAGACCGCTTGCGCTCTCCTCGACGAATACTGGGATGGGCGCCCCCTCCGGTTGATCGGCGTGTCGATGTCCTCGCTCGTTTCCGCCGCAGGGCTCTACCAGCACAACCTGTTCGCCCAGGACGAGCATCGGCGACAGATGTCGCAGGCGTCCGATTCGCTTCGCGACCGGTTCGGTGATTCGGTTTTGATTCGCGCGGGCACCCTCGATGGAGGCCGCGCATGAGCGCTGCCGGCGAAAAGGATCGCGTGAAGCCGCAGATCCTGATCGGCACGTCGGGCTACTCCTTTCCCGATTGGGTGGGTCCGTTCTACCCACCGGGAACCGACCGCGCCCGAATGCTCGACTTCTACGTGAAGGAATTCCCGGTGGTCGAGGTGAACGCCACGTACTACCGCATCCCGCCGCCGAGCACGCTCCACGCGATGGAACGAAAGACGCCGCCGAATTTCGAATTCGTGGTGAAGGCGCATCACGACATGACGCACGAGCGCTCCGTCGATCCCGATCTCTACAGAGCTTTCGCGCGTGCGGTGGAGCCGCTCCGAATGGAGGGAAAGCTTCACGGCGTGCTGGCGCAGTTCCCGTATGCGTTTCGTCGCACCCAGGAGAACCAGGCGTTCTTGGTGGAATTGCGCCGCCGCATTCCCGCGGACACGCCGCTCTTCGTCGAGTTTCGCCACAAGTCCTGGATCGCGGACGATCTCTACCCCTGGCTGGAATCGGAAGGGCTCGGCTACGTGAGCGTAGACGAGCCCGACCTCCCCGGACTCGTGCCGCCGGTGGCGCGGGTCACGGGTGAGGTCGGATATGTGCGCCTTCACGGAAGGAACAAGGAGAACTGGTGGGGGCCGGAGTCGCGGGCCTCGGGCCGCCCGGATGAAAGTCGGGGCCGTAAGCGGCCGGGAACGACCGAGGCCCCCACCGATCTTGGTCCGCTCTTCGCCGGCGAGGCGCCGCCCGCTCCGGCCGCGGCGAAATCCAGCGATCGCTACGACTATCTCTACTCCGAGCCCGAACTCCGCGAGTGGGTCGAGAAGATCCGCGAGATGTCGGCAAAGGCGAAGAAGACGTTCGTTTTCTTCAACAACTGCCACGTCGGGCAGGCGGCAAGCGGCGCCAAGCTGATGCGCCGGCTGCTCGAGGGGGAGGGGCTCCTGTGACCGTGCACGACAACACGGTGGTTCGCGGCCCGGGCCTCTTCGACGGCGCGGAGCGAACCAAGCGTGGCGTGCCGCGAACCGTCGACGAGTACGAGGCGTTGCTTACGGCGCTCACGTCGCGGGACCGAGGATTCGTGGACGGCCCGCGCGGGCACGCGCGCCGCTCGAACGAGCTCGTGCACGTGGAGCGCATCCCGGCGCGCCCGGCGATCCACGCCGACTTGGCCGAGCCGCTTCCCGCGGCGCTTGCCGAGGCGCTTCAGGAGATGGGGATCGAGCGCCTCTACTCGCACCAGGCAGCGGCCGCCGACTTGGCGCGCGCCGGCGAGAACGTCGCCGTGGCGACCGGAACCGCGTCGGGGAAGTCGCTCGCCTACCACATTCCGATTCTAGAGCGGCTCCTTCTCGAGCCGGGTGCGGTCGCGCTCTATCTCTTCCCGACGAAGGCGCTCGCGCAAGACCAGCTTCGCGGGCTGCATCGGTTCGCCGAGCATTCTCCCGCGCTCGCGCGCGCGGTCACCGCCGGCACCTATGACGGCGACACGCCGGGCGAGGCACGCCGCCGCCTTCGCGTGCGGGCCAATGCCATCCTCACGAATCCCGACATGCTCCATCAGGGGATCCTTCCGTACCACGCGCGCTGGAGCCGCGTCTTCTCGAACCTCCGTTTCGTGGTCATCGACGAGATGCACATGTATCGCGGCATCTTTGGTTCCCACGTGGCGAACGTGCTGCGGAGGCTCCGGCGGATCACGCAGCACTATGGCTCCGATCCGCGATTCCTCCTCACGTCCGCCACGATCCGAAACCCGGGCGATCTCGCCGAGGCGCTGACGGGCGAGCAGGTGCGCGTCGTGGATCAGGACGGCGCGCCGCGCGGGCCCAAGCTCTTCGCGTTCTGGAACCCGAAGCACGGCGGGCCCGAAGCGCCCGGGCGCACCTCGACCAGCATCGAGGCGGAACGCATTCTGGTCAGCCTCATGCGGCGAAACGTCGCGTCGATCGCGTTCACCCGCTCGCGCGTCGCGGCCGAGTTGATCTACCGCTACACGCGGGAGCAGCTCGGGGAGGGGAGGCCTGGCGGCGACGCCCCCGGCGGCGGGCGCGCGGACCGCGGGCTCGCCGATCGACTGAGCCCTTATCGCGGTGGCTACCTTCCCGAGGAGCGGCGCGCCATCGAGCGGCGCCTCTTCGACGGGGATCTCCTCGGCGTCATCTCCACGAACGCGCTCGAGCTCGGCATCGACGTCGGCTCTCTGGACGCCGCCGTGCTCGTCGGCTTTCCCAACACGATCGCGAGCACCTGGCAGCAGGCGGGTCGGGCGGGACGATCGCGCGCGCCCTCCCTGGCCGTGGTCGTGGCGTACGACGATCCAATCGACCAGTACCTCATGCGGCACCCCGAGTATTTCTTCGCGCAGTCGCCGGAGAGCGCGGTCATCGATCCGGAGAATCCCTATGTGCTCGCGGCGCACCTCTCTTGCGCGTCGCACGAGCTCCCCCTCTCGCGCCACGACGACGAACTCTTCGGCCCGCGCGCGGCTGCGATCGCGAAGATTCTCGAAGAAGAAGGAACGATGAAGTCGCTCGACGGCCTCCGCTACTGGTCGTCGTCCGAGTATCCGGCGGGCAAGGTCAGCCTTCGCACGATCTCCGACGACACCTACACGATCGTCGACGCAAAGCGGGAGAACGCCGTGCTCGCCACCGTCGATTCGATCAGCGCGCCCGAGCTCGTATATCCCGAGGCGATCTACCTGCACGAGGGCGACACCTATTTCGTTCGTGAGCTCGACCTGAAGCAGAAGGTGGCGTACGTCGAGCCGCGCGAGGTGAACTACTACACGCAGCCGGTCCTCGACACGCGCCTCAAGCTCCTCGAATCTCGCGGGACGCGCCGCTGGGGCGAGTGCGAGATCGGGCTCGGCTCGGCCAACGTCACGTGGGCCACCGTCGCTTTCAAGAAGATCCGCTTCCGAAGCCTCGACGCGATCGGCTACCACCCGCTCGACCTTCCGCGGCTCAACCTCGAGACGGTGACGTTCTGGATTCGTCCGGAGGAGGCGGTCCGGAACGCCGTTCGTGTCCAGGGGCTGAACCCGAGCGAGGGGATGTCAGGACTGAGGAATCTTCTGATCACGCTCCTCCCGCTCCACGTGATGTGCGACCGACCCGACCTGGGCGGAATCCTCGACAGCGCCAACCTTGGCGAGCAGGCGATCTTCCTCTACGACCGCTACCCCGGCGGGCTCGGGTATTCCGAACGCGGGCAGGCGATCGCGGAGGAGTTGGTCGCGTCCGCGCTGCGCTTGCTCGAGGACTGCCCCTGCGAGATCGGGTGTCCGTCCTGCGTGGGGCTCCCGATCTTGCGGCCGGCGCAACAGCAGGACTACGACCTGAACGGCGGCTGGCCCATTCCCAACAAGGCGGCCACGGCCGCGCTCGTCCGAAGGATGCTCGGCGCGTGACGGTCCTGACCAAGGCGATGCGCGAGCGCATCGGGGACCTCTTCCGCGAGGAAGCGGGCGCCGGGGTCGTGCGCGATGGGGCAGCCCCGGCGCGGAATGGGTACGGAACGACGCGGGCCGCCCGCGCCGCGGCGCCGCGCCATTTCGTCTCCACGGGGATCGAGGAAATCCTTCCGGGCGGCCTCGTGGAGACCGAGCACGGCCCCGTGTTCGTGCACGAGCGCCTGTACACCGATCTCGGCGAACGCCCCGCGCCCCTTCTCCGAAAGCTTGCGGCGCTCTCGGCGCCGGCTCCCGAGCGCGGGTCGCGCGCCGCCCGCCGCCTTCGCCGGGCCCGCGACTTGCCTGAAGCGGTCGCGTTGGCCGACCCGCCGGAGCGCGGGCTCTTCCGGCGATTCGGCCACCAGCGGATCCTCTTCCTCGACATCGAGACGTGCGGGCTCTCGGCGGCGCCGGTCTTTCTCGTCGGGCTCTGCCACGTGGGGGAGCGGAACCTCGTCCTGCGCCAGCTCTTCGCGCGCGACTACGCGGAGGAGCGGGCGCTCCTGGCCGAGCTGGCCCGCATCGCGCGCGGGTTCGACTTCCTGGTCACGTTCAACGGGAAGTCGTTCGACGTGCCGTTCCTGCGCGACCGCGCGATCCAGCACCGCATGCCCCCTCCGCTCGACCTCCCGCACTTGGATCAGCTTTGGATGGCGCGGCGGCGGTGGAAGGAGATGCTCCCGAACTGCCGCCTGACGACGCTCGAGTGGCATGTCTTGCGGCGGCGCCGCGCGGGGGACGTGGGGGGCGCGGAGATCCCGGGGCTCTACCACGACTACGTGAAGCGGGGGGAGGCGCACCGTCTGCTTCCCGTGTTCCACCACAACCTGCTCGACGTGGTCGCGATGGTCGAGCTGACGCCGCCGCTATTCGATCCGGAGGCGACGGTGTACTAGGAGTGTCGGCCAGCGCGGCCCGCCCACCACTCCCCGCGCGTCAGCTCGTACCGCACGGCGCCAGACTCCGCCGCCTGTCCCCGCATCCAGAACCTGATGTTCCTCGAGAATCGAGTAGCCGGTTTCGACAGTTCCGTCGTCGGACGGCATGCCCCGGAAGCCGCACGTGCCGATCAGGAGCGAACTGCCAATGTCACGCTTACCGCCGCTAACGCTGCTGTGGTCGCCCTCGCCGACATCCGAGCCGCTGCCGTCCGTCAACACGACGTACCACATGCCGAATCCGGCGCCGTCGGGGTTCTCCCTCGCGAAGGGCCACGCCCACTTCACGGATTCGGCGTCGTTCAGTGGTGGCGGCCACTTCTTCGGCGTGCGAACGCCAAACATGGGCGCGAACAACGGGCAATCGCGGTTCTCGGCGGCGGCCAACTCCTCCGTCACGGCGACCAACTCGAGACGTTCCGTTCGAAGGCGCAGGTGAGACATCGGGGTCTCGTCTCCGGGTGTTTACGATTTGAACGATTCGACAGTGTAGCGTTCGACGGCGTCGGAGAGCCGACGCAATCGAGCCTCCTCGAGCAGACCCCCCGCCATCACAACGACTGCCACGCCAAATCAATTAATTGGTTTCAATTCATCGGGTTGTGGAATCGGAGCTCCCGCCCCGTCACTCGAAGGCGCGCCATCCCTCCCTCGGCATGTCGATTGCCTGTGACACGACACGCGTCGTCGCCCGCGCGACCCTGCTTGCGCGACCGGGCGTGCGGAGCACCCCGCCGGAATCGGCGGTGACGCGGCTTGTGCGGATTGGGGGAAGAGGACCGCGGCTCGGAGGGGCCGCGGTTCAATCCTAGGGCGCCGCCGAGGGACGGCGCCTTGGCTGGGAGCGGAACGCCGCGCATCGCTGAAGAATCCCGCG
>DATEND010000436.1:0-2314 GCA_035275245.1 Candidatus Eiseniibacteriota bacterium | reverse complement strand
CGCTCGACGAAGCTCGAGATTCGCCCCGCGCGGATGACGAGCCGGCCCATCGCGCGGAGCCGCGCCACCTGCTCCATCGCCGCGGGGGCGGCGCGATGCCGGTGAATCTCCCAGTAGGCTCGGAGATGCCGGAGAAACCTTCGCCGCTCCGGCTCCGTCAGCTCCAGCCAGACGGACTGGCCGAGCGGGCGAATCGCATCCATGACAGCGCGCCAGTCATGCCCCTGATTCGAGGCGACGCCCGCCCGTTCGCGGACGGTGCGGAGAAGTCCCGTGATCCGCGCTCCCGGGATCTGCAAGAACGGAGGAATCGCCTCGTAGGGGAGTCGATGCGGCGTCGGAACGAGCCCGTGCGTCGAGATCGCCACGATGGTCCCGCGATGGCCGTTCTGATCCAACGAGAGCGCGATGTCGATCATCGTGAGGTTGGTTCCGAGCACGAGCACGGGAGCCGCGGCGGAGATGTCTTGAAGCGCCTCCGGCCCCCAGGCGTCCCGCACGTACCGCGGGCTGGCATAGAACGGCAGATCGCTGGATGTCGGATCGGCCGGCGGCGGGTTGCCGAGCGCCAGAACGGCATGCCCGGCATCGATCGTTCGCTCGTCTTTCAGGGCGACGCGCACGCGGCCGGCCTCCACCGAGAGCGCGATCGCGACGTTTCGTTCGTGCGCGAACGATACGCCCGGCGCGGCGGTCTGCACGGCGTCGGCCAAGAGCTGGCGCACGTACGAGCCGTAGAGCCCGCGCGGGACGAACCCGTTCGCGTCGGAGGAGGCGCGCCACTCTCGCGCCTCGGCGCTTCCCTTGCCTCGAAGCCAGACGAGGAAGTGGTCCGACTCCCCATCGACCGCGCTCATCGACTTCGACGGCACGTTGAGCACGTGCTCCCGCCTGTCCGTCGAGTAGGCCAGCCCGGCGCCCAGCGCCTCCCGCGGGTCCACGACGACGACGTGGAGCGCGCTCTGGGATGTGCGCAGAAGTCGCTCGGCGACGAGGGCACCGCTCAGCCCGCCGCCGATGACGGCCACGGTGGGCGTCTCGGTTGCCATGCGGCGCCGATTGTACCGGCTCCGAGCCACGCGTGGTACCATCCCGCGTCATGCCCGCGTCCGCCAAATCCCCGCCAGCATCCGCCAAATCCCCGATCCGCGTGCTCGTGATCGGCGCCGGGTTCGGCGCGAAAGTGCATGCGCCGGGGTTCAAAGCCGATCCCGGCTTCCGCCTCGTCGGAATCGCCAGCGAGCGCCTCGAGAGCGCCAAGGCGGCCGCCGCGGCGCACGACATCCCCTACGCCACCGACGACTGGAAGCGGATGCTGGAGGAGGTCGACGCCGACCTCGTCAGCGTGGTCACGCCCGTCGACCTCCACTACCCGATGGCGCGCGCCGCGCTCGAGCGGAAGCGTCACGTCCTCTTGGAAAAGCCGTTCGCGCTGAACGTCGCCCAGGCGAAGGAGCTGGCGGCCCTCGCCAAGACCCAGGGCGTCGTGAACGTGATCAACCACGAGTTCCGGTACTACCCGGCCCGCGCCGCGCTGACGCGCCTGATCCAAGAAGGGCGCCTCGGAAATCTCGAGCACATCGCCGTTCGCGACCGGCTCCCGGGGTGGGCGCGCGATCCTTCCCGGCGCCTCACGTGGCTGAGCGACCGGCAGCGGGGCGGGGGCTATCTCGGGGCGCTCGGCTCGCACCACCTCGATGCCCTCATGCTCTGGGCGGGCCCGATTCGCCGCATCTTCTGCACGCTCCGGAGCCTGGCACCGCGCGCGGCCGCCCATTCGCCCGCGCATCAGGCGATCACGGCCGAGGACTGCTTCACGATGCTCCTCGATTTCGAGAGCGGGGCCACGGGCATCGTCGATCTCTTCGGCGGCGGCCGCGCCCGGCGCGAGCGCTTCGAGGTCTTCGGGTCCGAGGACGCGCTGACCATTCTCGATCCGTGGCGGCTCGGCCGGGCCAACGAATCCGGCGAGGTCGACGACGTTCCGATTCCGGCCGACCTCGATCTCAAGCGCACGAAGAGCGTGCCCTCGCTGGCTCCGTTCGGCGCTTTGCTCTCGCGCTTGAAAGCGGCGATCCGCGGCGATGGAACGATCGAGCCGACATTCGCCGACGGCGTGCGGATCCAGGAGGCGCTCGATGCCGCCAGGAAAAGCGATCAGTCGGGAAGGTGGGTGAAGGTGTGAGGGTGTCGCGGCCCGCGACGCGCCGCCCCGGCCGATCGGACTAGCAGCCGATCAGCCAGAGCGGCGCGAGCATCAAGAGCAGGTAGGTCAGAAACTGAACGACCGGGTCGCGGGGGTTCACGCCCCCAG